>JBGSKU010000234.1:0-8253 GCA_041741055.1 Hyphomonas sp. | reverse complement strand
TGACATCATCGCCATCGCCCCGGGTTACCTGCCCAGCCACCTGCGCGATGCCTGGCGGCCCGGAATGGCCTGACTATTGCTGCGCCGGTGGTACTTCCTGGATCGACACCAGATAGCTCAGCAACACGTCCATCCCGAGGTCTCCGAACACGAAATCCGGCATATCGGCATGGCCGACATGGATGCCGGCGCGGAAATTCTCCGCCAGCGATTCAGGCGCGTAGATTGACAGTACATACCGCAGCGGCGGGGCATCGGCGCGTTTGTTGTCTTCGGCGTCCAGCCCGTGACAGTTGGAGCACTGGTGCATGGCAATCTCACGCCCGTCCGCGATCGACTCGGCGTCGGTGGGAATGCCCAGCGCTTCTGCGTCGATCACCAGCCGTTCAGGGCCCACTTCCGGGGCGGGCTCGGCGGGCGTCGCCGGCTCGACCGCCACGGCGACCGGCTTGTCTTCGGCCTTGGTGCAGCCCGCAGCGGACACCAGTCCTGCAGCCGCGAAGGCAAAAATGAGATGGCGCATGCGAACATCCTCTCCGATTGGTCCGATTTTGCAGTCTAGCACGCTTCGATGACAGCGCCGCTAGGGATACTTGCTTAGTTTTGCGCCTTCACCCTGCCGTAATCTTCTTCCAGTTAGGCTGGCGCTTTCACGGTGGGTTCAGCAAGATACCCCAAGAACACCCCGCAGCTCATGACCCAGTTTCCCACACCCCCCAGAATGCCCCGCGTCGTCCGCATCCCCGCGCCGAATTTCCTGAAACGTCAGGGGCCTGTGGTGCGTTACGGCCTCCTTATGGTTTTGGTCCTGATGCTCGCCGGCGGTCTCTGGGCGGCCTGGAAATGGCACAGCCTGCATGTCGGCATGCCCAAACTGCCCGGCGATATCGCCGAAATGTGGAACCTGAACCGCGAACCGGCCATCGAGTATGTAGACCAGAACGGCAACACGCTGGCCGTCCGGGGGCCACGCTATGGCCGGGCCATCGACGTCAAGGCTCTGCCGCGCCACATTCCGCAAGCTTTCCTCGCCGCCGAGGACAAGCGCTTCTACGAACATGACGGCGCCGACGAGACCGCGATTGCCCGCGCGGCGATCTCCAACGCCACCGCGGGCGAAACGGTGTCGGGCGCGTCCACGATCACCCAACAGGTAGTCAAGAACCTGATCCTCGACAGCCGGCAAACCATGCAGCGCAAGGCGCAGGAGATCACGCTCGCCCGCCAGCTCGAAAAGCGCATGTCCAAGGACGAGATCCTCTCGCTCTACCTGAACCGCGTCTATTTCGGCTCGGGCCTGTACGGCATCGATGCGGCCTCGCGCTATTATTTCGGCAAGCCGCCGGAACAGATGACCATCGCCGAAGCCGCCTTGCTGGCCGCTTTGCCCAAGGCGCCCTCCAAGCTCAACCTTCGCGAAAACCTCGCCGGTGCGCAGGAGCGCCAGCAATATGTGCTGCGCGAGATGCGCGCCGAGCGCTACATTACCAAGGCGGAAGAGGCTGCGGCCAAGGAAGCGTCGATCAACATCATCAAACCGCCGGTCTACGATGCCGAGCTCGGCTACGTCCTCGATGTCGCCAACGAGCGTCTCGCCTCGCTGCTGCCGCGCCTGCCGGGCGATGCGGTCGTCACTCTGACGATCGATCCGAAGCTTCAGGCCCGCGTGCAGAAGCAGATCACCGACCGGATGAAGAAAGACGGCGCCGCCTCCAAGGCAACACAGGTTGGCGCGCTGATCCTCGGCAAGGATGGCCACGTCGCGGCGCTTGTCGGCGGCATGGATTTCAAGACGTCGCCCTTCAATCACGTCACCCAGGCGAAACGCCAGCCGGGCTCCAGCTTCAAGCCGTTCGTGTATGCGCTCGCGCTCGAGGACGGCTACTCGCCGTACGATGTGTTCAACGACCGGCCGATCAGCATCGGCAAATGGCAGCCGACGAACTACAATGGCGAATTCATCGGCCCGATGACGCTCAGCGAAGCGCTGACACGGTCGACCAACACCATCGCCGCAGAGCTCGGCAATGAGTCCAACCCCGCCCGCGTCATCGACCTTGCCAAGCGCTTCGGCATCACCAGCAAGATGGAGCCTTATCCCTCTGTCGCGCTCGGCAGCCAGGAAGTCACGCTCTGGGAAATCACCGGCGCCTATGGCGTGTTCGAGTCTGGTGGGCGCCGCATGGATCCCTTCCTCGTCAGCAAGGTCACCGACACGCGGGGCAATGTCCTGTTCGAACATCCGGGCACGCAAGGCGAACGTGTGTATGCGGAAGACTATGCCGCCGACATGAACGCCATGCTGACCCGCGTCGTGAACGCGCCCATTGGCACCGGCGGGCGCGCCCGTATCCAGAACTGGACGGTCGCGGGCAAGACCGGCACCAGCCAGGACTGGCGCGATGCCTGGTTCATCGGGTTCACCTCGGCCTATGTCGGCGGCGTCTGGGTCGGCAATGACGATGACAGCCCGATGCACAAGATCACAGGCGGCGGCCTGCCGGCTGATCTGTGGTCGGACATCATGGAGATCGCCCACGAGGGCCAGAAACCTGAGCCGCTGTTCGGCGCCGCCACAGCTCTTGTTCTCGATCCTGCTGCCGAAGACCGCATCGCTTTCTATCGCGGCATGTCCCAGGCCTTCGCCAGCGCCTCCGGCCGCGCCCGCACCGCCAACAGCAACGGGATCGTTCCGCAGGCGGAGTAGGGCGGACTAGCCTTGCTGCACATCAGATCACCGGCCGGCAATTCAGAATCCTGTCAGGCTCGTCATTTCGAGCGGGTTGAGGAGATTCAGGACACGCGTCTTCTGCAATACCGCCTAGGCCAAACCGGCGTTTCAAGGTGGCCGGCATTTCTTGATGAAGACCGGAATCGATTTAGCGAATACAGCTGTAGCCCGCCGCTCAATCAGGTAGACGCGAAAGGCGGCCATCGAGCCGCCTCATCAGCGGTGGGGCGGAGCGAGCGCAGTTGGTTGCGGGCGCTCTGCGGATGCGCAGCAACCGATAAGACGGTCCACTTGCCTTTACGCAGGACTTTCGCCAGCTGGTGTGTATCACACCTCTCTGGTGGCGCTGTGTGATCCCTACTTGCCACGTTTTTCCGGAAACAGGCCAGGCATCCAGCGCGAAGCAAGTGCGGCCGGGAACGCCAGCCTCAAGGGTGCGCGTGTGCTATCGGATGTCACAGCACCCTTCTCGATCAGGGCTGACGTGACGCGCCGTGCGTTACGTTCGCTTGTATCAAGCAGGCCTTGGACGTCGCCGCGAGGCAGTTCACCGCGATACAGAACCGCATCCAACACAGCGCCCGACTTCGGTGGCAATGTGCCAAGGCGCATTTCTTCCTCGGCCCAGAGTTGGATACGGGCACGCAGCCGCTCGGGTTGAACGAGCTCTTCCATGAAGGTCACCTGATCGATGCAGGTTCGCAGGAAAAAATCAGCGAATGAGGCCAGCGCTTCTTCGCTCAAGGTCCCGCGTCCGTCCAGGTCACCCCGCCGAGGTCCATCACAGGCAGCGAGATGTTGTTTGTATTCGGCCTCATTGCGCGCCAGACCGCGTGCGATCGACCAGACCCCGCCGGTATCCAGTGTCTCGCTTAACATCGCATGGGACATCAGGCGGGCGGCACGGCCATTTCCGTCCAGAAATGGGTGGATCCAGAGCAGACGGTGGTGCGCCGCTGCAGCGGCGATCAAAGAATCCACCCTGCCCAGCCGCCGATAGGCTTGCTCGAAACGCGCCAGAAATCGCGGGACGGCGCCTGGTGAAACGGCAAGGTGGCGGCCGACCGCCACATCCGATCCGCGCATTTCTCCGGGCACAACGCGGAGGCGGTCGCCCGTCTCAGGATTTTCGACCCAGAGCAATTCGTCCGGCAGAAGTTCGCAGAAGCGGCGGTGGACTTCCAGGAGGCCTTCTGTAGTGACGGCCCGGCCATCCAGGCCGCCCTCGTCGATCCAGGTCTGCACGGCAATATGGGCACGCGCTTCAAGCTGAAGGTCGCGCTTTTCGGGATCGGCAGAATAATCGCCTTCCATGGCCCGTTCGATATCGATCGGATGGGTGTCGTGACCTTCGATCAGATTGGAATAGTAGCAGTTCATGGCGCGCACGAGCTGGCTCAGAGCACGCAGAACACCATCAGGCAGGCTGCGGCGGAAACCGGCTGAACGCGCGGCCAGATCAACGGCAAGGTCCGCGAGGCCCGCCCGCCTCGACCCGCTTTCGGACACGAGCATGGGTTCCATCAGACCGGTGCTTTCGCCTCGATCTTCGGGTTGAGTTTTGGCCGGTTCGTTGTCCGCTGAAGAATCGATCATAATTCAAACAGTATCATGGATATATAAGGTTTGGCGAGGAAATTGATTCCGCGATTTTGGCCGGTTGTTTGTCCGGTTTCTCCCCTCACGCCATCATGTGTCGCACCATCTCAATGGGCAGCCGAACAACTTTGCCGCCGCCTGGCTCGCGCAGGTCTTCGACGCACGTGCCTTGGGAAGCCGCAAGTGTCTCCAGATCATCGACGGACGCCGCGCGCAGCCCGACCGCAAGAAACTTTGCCTCACCGGGTTCGGTGACATGCAGGAAAGGGCGCCCGTCTCGTCCCTTTCCGTAGAGCTTTCCGTTCTCCTCAAAGCAGATCAGCCCGAAATCATCCAAGAAGGACCGCATTGCCGGCAGATCCGGCGCGGCAAACCGGACATGCGCGATATCCTCAATCCTGATCACGGGCATCGTAGGCTCCTGGAGGCAACCATATATTGACTATTTGGTCAGATACCTTGAATCTGACCAGGTAGTCAACTAGGTATCGGGCATGTCTGATCGATCTCCGCGCACCGCCCGCACCCGTGCCGCCCTTATGGCAGCGGGTTTCGAACTGCTTGTCGAAAGACCCATCGACGCCATTCCGATTGACGACCTGGTCGCCAAAGCGCGGGTGGCTAAGGGTAGCTTTTTCAATCACTTCAAAGACAAAGGCGACTTCGCTGCGGCGATCTCCAAAGAGGTCAGACTTGAGCTCGAGGCTTTGGTCGCAAAAGCGAACGATACGGTCAGCGAGCCGATTGAGCGCATCGCAGGCGGGATGCGTGTCGGCTTTGAGTTTGCGATCAGGCAACCGAAGCGAAGCATGGCGCTTTTGCGCAGTATGGGTACCCCGACGATGCGCGAACACCCGTTGAACGATGGCCTGCGCGCCGACATCGAAGCGGCAGCATCACGCAATCTGCTGCGACCGGAAGCCGAGCGACTGGGCGTGCTGTTCTGGTTGGGGCTGTGTCAGGTCCTCATGCAGGACGCCTTGGTTGGGCGCATCCAGCTCAGCGAAGCAGACCAGCGTCTGTCGGATATGCTGGTGATGGGCCTCACCGGGCTTGGTGTCCCGGCGAAGCGCGCGGCCGCTCTTGCAAACAAGCAGCGTGTCAGCAGCAAAAGCGCCGTATGACCTGATAACCAATGGCGTCTTCCGCTAAACTCAGATTCCTACATCCGCGTCGCCGGCTACACGGAAAACGAGAAGCTGGAGACCACCAAGCGCCACCTGATCGCGCAGGTGCCGATTGAATGGTGGGAAGCCGGCGAGGCAGCCCTTCAGGCCACGTTGACCGGCGGGTCGGGCGCAGCGGCCGGAGCTCGCAAACGATCCGCGCCCGCGCCAGGCCACTCATTACTTTCCTGTCTTGCCGGTTCGCGTTAGCTTGCGCAAAAGCCGGGGAGGCACGCATGACCTATCTGATCCTTGGACTCGTGATCTTCTTCGCGGGCCACCTGTTTTCCGCCTTCCGCAGCCGTGCGCCCGGCAAGGATATCAAGACAAGACTCGGCGCGGGCCCGTACATGGGCCTCTACAGCCTCGTTTCGATCGCCGGCTTCGCGCTCATCGTCTGGGGTTATGGCGCGGCGCGTCCCGCGCCGATCCTTTACACGCCCCCGGCCTTCCTGGCGCACGTCAACCTGCTGCTGATGGTCTTCGCGATGATCCTGCTCGCGGCTGCCTATCTGCCGACCGGACATATCAAGAAAGCGGTCAAGCATCCGATGCTGGCGGCTGTGAAAGTCTGGGCCCTCGGGCACCTGCTGGCGAATGGCGAACTGAATTCGGTCCTGCTGTTCGGCAGTTTCCTGGCCTATGGGGTGATCGACCGGATCGCTGTCAAGAAGCGCGGCGACAATGGGCCGGGCCCTGAGGCGGCGGCGAATGTCATGGGCGATGTCGGCGCGGTTGCCGTGGGCCTCATCGCCTATGGCGCGATAGCGTTCTACCTGCATCCAATCCTGTTCGGCGTGCAGGCCATGCCCGGATAACCTTCCTTCAGCGGCGAGTTGACCAACGTCCCACCAGTGGGGCGAGCACCATCGCTGCGAGGCCGAATGGAAGCAGCGCGCCGCGCGTGACGTCATAGCTGGCGAGATAGTCGCTGAGGCTAAGCCCGGCAAAGGTGAGCGACAACGTACTTTCCAAGGCGATAAGGATCGCCGCGCCCAGGACACCGATCGCCAGGCCAGGCGCAGTAGATCTTGCGCCGATCCAGACCCCGATTCCGAAAACCGTCAATGTCACCATCGGAAACTCGATCAGATGCCCCTCCCGGTCGCCGAACGCGGGTATCAACGCCAGCTGCCGCAAGGCGCCGAATACGAAGCCGGCCGCAAAGCCGAGGGCGCCATAAGCGCCGCTTCTTCCCAGGAGATGACGTAGGCCGGGTGACATGGGCATTAACCGTCCTGTTTCCTTGCGGCCCGCGCCGGGGCGGGCTAATCGCAGGGCCATGTCAAAACAAACCCTCACGAACCGCAAGACGGTCAAGGATATCACTGCTGCCAAGGGGGCCACTCCGTTGGTGTGCCTGACGGCCTATGACGCGCCGACGGCCGCTCTTCTGGACGAACACGCAGACCTGCTGCTGGTCGGCGACAGTGTCGGCATGGTGGTTCACGGGCTGCCCTCGACGGTCGGGGTGACGATGGAAATGATGATCCTGCACGGGCAAGCGGTCATGCGCGGCTCGGAAAAGGCCTTCGTCGTGGTCGACATGCCCTTCGGCTCGTATGAGACGAACGCGGATCAGGCCTTTCTGAACGCCGCGCGGATCATGAAGGAGACCGGCTGCCAGGCCGTGAAGATCGAAAGCGGTGCCTATGCGGCGGCCCAGATCTCCCACCTTGTGGAACGGGGCGTTCCAGTCATGGGCCATGTCGGCCTGCGTCCTCAGGCGATCAATGTCGATGGCGGTTTCCGCGCCAAGGGCCGCACGGCCGGTGAGCGCGAGCGGGTCATCGCCGAGGCCCGGGCGGCCGAAGCGGCGGGGGCGTTCGCCATCGTCATTGAAGGTGTCGCGGAGGACCTGGCGGCCGAAATCACCGCTGAAGTGAGCTGTCCGACGATCGGGATAGGCGCCTCCAGCGCCTGCGATGGCCAGATCCTGGTCACTCCGGACCTGCTCGGCCTGTTCGAGTGGACGCCGAAATTCGTTCGCCGCTACGCAGACCTCAACACCACCGTGTCGGAGGCGGTCGCCGCCTATGCCGCCGACGTCCGGGCCCGCCGGTTTCCCGGATCGGCGGAAACCTACAGCCTGCGAAAACCTGAGGTCTAACAGCGCTCATCCGTTGCAGGCGCGCCGTGCCGCGTCTAGGTTCGCGCCGAATCCCCGTTGAAGCCCGCCGGAGACACACTTGTCCGACATTTTCACTGAAGTCGATGAAGGCGTACGCCAGGAAAAGCTGGCCAGCTGGTGGAGCCGCTGGCGGCCGTTCATCTATGGCGCAATCGCCGTTCTGATCGGATCGGTGGCGATCAACGAGTTCATCTTGAAGCCGCAGGCCGCCGCGTCCCGCGCCGCCCGGGCACTGGAACTCGAAAATGCCGTCAAGGCGCTCGAAGACGGACGGTATGAGGAAGCCGAAGCGGCTTTCAAGGCGATTGTGGACAGCGGGTCCAAGCTTGCGCCGCTTGCGGCCAACTATCTGGCGCAGACCCAGCTGGAGGGGCGGGGCGATGCCGCAGCCGCTGCCGACACGCTTGCGGCGATCGGTGGCACCGAAGGCGGCCCGTATGAGCGCCTCGCGCTGCTGAAGTCGGCTTACTTTCGCGCCGACACGCTCACGATGTCCGAGCTGGAAGCCACCCTTGGCGCCCTCATCAACGAAGACACGGCGCTCGGCGCCCTGGCCCGCGAACTGATCGCGGCAAAGGCCTTTGCGGACGGCGACATTGCCCGTGCCCGTACCGAGTACAGCCGGC
>JBGSKU010000233.1:0-4211 GCA_041741055.1 Hyphomonas sp. | reverse complement strand
TCGCCGAAGAATCGCTCCGCCCCGTCCCGCTCCAGCACCAGCAGCTCGCGCTGCACCGCCGACAGCGACGCCGGCGCCACGTTGCCATACTTGCGGCTGATCTCGGTGCGCAGCGTATCGTCGCCAAGGCTCACCAGCAGCTTGCGCAGGTCCTTCAGGTCCAGCAGCAGCAGGCCATTGTCGTCGGCATACTGGAACGCAATGTTCAGCACGCCCTCCTGCACATCGGTCAGGCCCATCAGCCGCGACAGCAACAAGGGGCCCATCTCGCTGATCGTGGCGCGGATCGGATGGCCGCTTTCGCCGAACACGTCCCAGAAGATCGTCGGCGCGCCTTCGTACTTCAGCTCACCCATCCCGATCGATTCCGCGCGCTTGACCAGGTTGGCGTGAGCCTTGTGCGTCTCGGTGCCCGGCATGCAGATGCCCGACAGATCGCCTTTCACGTCGGCGGCAAACACCGGCACGCCGGCCTCCGAAAACGCCTGCGCCATGATCTGCAGGGTCACCGTCTTGCCGGTGCCGGTCGCGCCGGCAACGAGGCCGTGCCGGTTGGCCACTTTCAGGATCAGGCTCTGGGCTGCATCGGGATGGCCGGTGCCATTGGCGTCGGCGCCGCCCAGGAAAATCGTATCGCTCATTCTTGGCCCTTCATTCTGAATTCCAGCGCTGCAGGCTAGAGGTTTGGCCGGATTCGGCAAGCCGCATCACCCGTCAGGTGCGCTTGACGCCGCCATCGGGCCCTTCCACCGTGCGCCGTGCCCAACAGGAGACGTGCATGGATCGTTCAGCCAAGATCGGAACCTGGATCATCGCCACCGGCGTGATCGTCGCCTTCCTCTACGCGGGTCGTGAAATCCTCTCGACCTTCGCGATGGCGGTCTTCCTGTTCCTGATCATCGAAGGCTTTGCCACGGCCATCGACAGTGCCACCACGCGGCTGAATCAACGCCAGGCGCGGGTGATTGCCATCTTGATCATCACGGGCGGCTTCATCGGCTTCATTGCGCTGATGGCGAATGGTGTGGCGGAGTTCGGCCGCGACGCGGGAGACTACGAAACCCGGATCAATGCGTTGATCGCCGATGCCTATGGCGTCGTCGGCATGCACGATTCGCCGACATTGACCCAGCTGGTCTTCAATGAACGCGGCCAGCAATTCTTCGCCACCATCGCCAATTCGGTGAGTGGCCTGTCGGGCGACCTGACACTGATCCTGATCTATGTCGCCTTTCTCTTTTCGGCCCAGTCGGGCTGGTCGACCAAGCTCGACAACATCTTCCCCAGCCCGGAGCGGCGTGCCCAGGTGCGCACCATCGGCAATGACGCCCGGATCGGCATCGAACGCTATCTCTGGGTCCAGACGCTGATCTCGGTCATGATCACTGTGCTGAGCTATATGTCACTGCTCCTGCTCGGCGTGCAGAATGCCCTTTTCCTGTCGGCCTTGATCTTCGTTCTGAATTACATACCAACGGTTGGCTCAATTGCCGCAGCCGTCGTGCCGCCGCTGTTTGCGCTCGTCCAACCCTCCGTTCCGGGCTGGGTTCCCGGAATCATGCCAGAAAACTCGTACATTTATGCCGCCATCGTATTCGGAACTGCCAGTTTCTGGCAATTTTCGATTGGGAATTTCATCCAGCCCCGGATGATGGGCGACTCGCTCAATCTATCGGCACTGGTTGTGCTGCTGGCATTGGCAATCTGGGGTGTCCTCTGGGGTATTCCCGGAATGTTCCTGTCCGCACCTTTGACAGTATTGATGATGATACTTCTCGCCCAGTCGAAGGAAACGCGCTGGATGGCCATCCTGTTGTCGGCGGACGGCAACCCAAGCGGGAAATCTGCTCCGAACCCTGAAGGTGCGACTGAATGAAAAGTTGGCCAAATGCGCTGATTTGGGCTAGAAGCCCGAATATGACGATGCGGTTTGGGCGACCGCCTCATGTAGAATCGTTAACGATTTAGAGACTGCTTCCGGCTTGAATTCGGATGTAGATCTACGAAATAGTGAAATCAGGCTTCCGCGTGCGTCCCCCCACCCAGCCTGCGGAAGTTTCTGAAGGGCCCGCCGGACATGTCCCCGTTCGGCGGGCCCGCTTATTTCCGGTTCCGGTACAATCCAGCTTTACGTGAACGCAAACGTCACCCGGCGTTTCTATTTCTGCCTGCCGTCTTCACATCCAAGTTTCTTGAAGCGGTAACGGTCGGGGAGTAGGACGGGAAGATCAGATTTCCCTTGCGTGAGTCCTTGCCATGACCCGATCCGCCGCTGTCACCGGGCCCGAAGCCCAGGTGCTTGAACAGATTCTGCAGGAGGCGGCGGGCGAAGACCTGACCGGCCTTTCCCAGGACGATCTTCACAACCTGGCGACGCGTCTCTGGGGCTGGGCCTCCACAGTGCCGGCCGGCGAGCAGGCCGTCCGCGTCATTCCGTATGCGGAGGGATCAAAGGGCCGCATCGGCCGCAGCATCCTCGAAGCGACCGGTCCGGACATGCCCTTCCTCGTCGATTCGCTGCTCGGCGAATGCGCCGCGCAGGGCTTCGAGGTCAAGACGCTGTTCCACCCTGTGGTCACCCTGACCGAAGGCCGCCGCGTCTCGGTGATCCAGATCCACACCGCGCCCTTGACCCCGGCCGAAGAGCGCGTCCTCGAAGCGGGCGCCGTCGCAACGCTGGCCGATGTCAGCCGCGCCGTTTCCGATCACGCCGCAATGCAGGCGCGCATGCGCGTCGAGATGAAACGCCTCGCCGCCGTCCAGCATATCAATCCGGCCGAGCGCGACGAAGCCGTCGCTTTCCTCGAATGGCTGCTCAAGGAACATTACGTTTTCCTGGGCAGCCGCGAATACGAGTTCGATACCGACAAGGAAGGCCGTGTGTTGCCGGCCGAACCGTTGATGATCGAAGGCTCGAACCTCGGCATCTTGCGCGACGAACATCTCAACGTGCTCTCGCGTGACAGCGAGCCGCTCGTGCTGACCCAGGCCATCGGTGATTTCATCGCGCAGCCCGCGCCGCTGATCATCGCCAAATCGACCCTGCCGAGCCGTGTCCATCGCCGCGTTCCATGCGACTATATCGGCGTCAAGAAATATGACGGCGAAGGCCGCGTGATCGGCGAGGTCCGTTTCCTCGGCCTGTTCACGGCCGAAGCCTATGACGAGACCGCGCGCTCCATTCCGTTCATGCGCCGGCGTGTGCAGAAGGTGATGGCCGCCTCGGGCGCCGCGCCCGGCGGGCATACCGAAAAGGCGCTCGCCAACCTGATCGAGACCTGGCCACGTGACGAACTCTTCCAGACACGATCGACCCTGCTCGGCCCGATGATCATGGGCGCGCTCCATCTGATCGGCCGCCCACGGACCAAAGTCTTCCTGCGCCGTGACGAGTTCGACCGGTTCGTCACCGCCCTCGTCTTCGTGCCGCGCGAGTCCTACGACACATCGCTGCGCCAGCGCATGGGGCAGGTGCTCACCGATGCCTATCGTGGCACGTTGCGTTCCTTCCAGCCCTATTTCGATGCCGGCCCGATGGCGCGCGTGCATTTCGAGATCGGCCTCTCGCCGGGCCATCCCGAACCAGACCCGGATGAGATTGAGCGCAAGATCGCCGAACTCGCCCGCACCTGGGATCAGGGTTTCCGCGACCTCCTGATGGCCTCCGACCTGAAAGGCGGCGACCGGGAAGGAGCGCGCACCTTCATCGGCGCTTTCAATGCAGCCTACCGTGAAGCGTTCCCGCCCGATGAGGCGCTCAAGGATGTGATCAGCATGGCCGCGCTCAGCGCCGGCCGCCCGATGGTCGCCCGCGCCTACCGTCTGGAGACGGACGATCCGGTCAAGCTGCGCGTCAAGATCTTTGCCCGCGACGGCGCCATCGCCCTGTCGCGCTGCGTCCCGGTGTTCGAGAATATCGGCCTCTTTGTGCATTTCGAAACCGGCTATCCTGTCCGCCCGGTCAGCAAGCCGGTCGCCGATGCGCCGGATGTTTACTGGGTCCACTCGGTCGCCATGCAGTCCGCCGACGGATCGGTGGTCGATCTCGACAAGCTCGCCCACCTCTTCGAGGAGGCCTTCATTGCGGTCTGGAGCGGCAAGGCCGAGAATGATGGCTTCAACCGCCTCGTCCTGACCGCCGGCGCGACCTGGCGCGAAGCTGCGCTCATCCGGGCGCTCGCCGCCTATCGCCGCCAGAGCGGGCTCGACCA
>JBGSKU010000232.1:0-2571 GCA_041741055.1 Hyphomonas sp. | reverse complement strand
CGGCGCGGTTTCAGTGGGCGAACAGGCGGCGAGCGCAAGGGCGCTGGCCGCGGCTGCAGCAAGCAGGAGTGATTTCATGGGAGGTTTCCTTCTGTGACTGGGGGGCGCGCTTCGCGTCGCGCCCTGCAATAGCTGGAACGAATGTCCCACCCGGCCAGCTTTATGAATTACATTTTATGTAGGCTATTTTGGGGCAGCTTGTCGCACGTGTGCTGAAAGCTCAACTCATCCACTTCAGCATGCGGGGCTGGATGGGGTTCGCGAAGTCGCGGCCGTCGGTGCGGGCGGCGGTCCATTCGCGTTTCAGCTGCTGGTACCATTTGGCCTGCACGTCGATATCGTCAATCCAGAGCATGGCCTTCTGGTGCGCCATGCCCTGGTTCTGCAGGTCGACCATCGTGCCGTCCTGCGCGAGGAATTTGGCGCCCATGCGTTTGGCGAGCGGCACCGCGAGCTGCAACAGCGGCGCGCCGGTCCACCAGGTGAACTGGGTGATGCGGGTTTTCTTCGGCGCCTCGGGCGTCAGGCAGGTGAGCGTGAGGAGGCGCGCGGTGTCGTTGGAGATGATTTCCCAGCGATAGCCCGGCAGCTGGAAGCGGATCTCGGTCTGCACGCTGCCGCCGAAGACCCAGCGATAGAGTTTCGAATTCGACGAGGGTGCATGACGGTCAATGGCCCAGCCGCGCTCGGTCGGGATGAAGGGCTTTTCCTTGAGCTTCAGTCCGGCAGACGGCGGGCGCCACCACCACTGGTTATGCACGAAGGGCACATGGGCAGGATCCATCAGGCCGACGACGGCGTCGTCCATGTGGGCGTTGAACACATCCTCGATGACGAATCCGGGTTTGTCCGGGAGCGGACCAAAGGAGGGCGGCGGCACAGCGGGCGCGGCCGTCGAACGCGGATCGTGCGCGACATAGAGATAGACCGCACCGTTCGCTTCATGGACAGGATAGCGGCGCACCTTGACCTTCGTGGGGTCGTAAGGGCTGTCGTCCGTCAGGCTCGGCATCAGGCGGCAACCGCCGTCCGTGCCAAAGCGCCAGCCGTGATACGGGCACTGCAGGGTCCACTCGCCGTTCGTCTCGAGCTGCTTGCCGGCTGACAGGGGCACGAGGCGGTGCGGGCAGATGTCGCGCAGGGCGAAGGCCTCGCCGCCGGGCGTGCGGCCGACCACGACCGGCTCGCCGAGAATCATCAGGCGCTGCTGCTTGCCGGGCTTCAGGTGCGCCGAGGGCGCGGCCAGGTACCAGCAATCGGTGAGGTAGCCCTCTTCCGTGATTCCGGTTTTTGCGGGGATCGGCTGGCAGTCCGGCAAGGGAGCATCCTACTCTGCGGGCGTGACGGTGACCGTCACTTCGAACCGGTCCATCGGCTCTTCATCGGTTTCCCAGGGACGGCCTTCGGTCAGCTTGAACGTGCCGGTGCCGGCGGCCTTGGGGGTGAAATCGAAGCTCAGGTAATGGTTGCCGCCGGTATAGCCGGGGAGATTCTGGTAGGCCGGATCGGTCGGGCGGGTGCCCTCGCCCGCCGGCTGCATGAAGTCCGGCGTCTCGACCAGGTTCCAGACATAGCCGGCCGTGGGGATCGATTCGAGCTCGATGCGGAGGGTTTCGCCCATCTTCAGGGTGACGGTGGCGCCTTTCTTGTCGGCGCCGACATAGACCACACCGGCCTCGGCCTTGTTCTGGGCCTCTTCGGCGGCGCGGGCGGCCTCTTCGGGCGTGGGCATCACAGGTTCCTGCCAGTCTGACGGTTCGGAGACGACCTCTTCGCCGGCGGGTCCCGGCGCGACATCGACGATCTTGGCCGTATCGGCGGGCTTGCTGAAATAACCGCAGGCGCCCAGCTCCAGCAGGCCCATGGTGGCTATCCCCAGTCTCATCGGTGTCACTCCCTCGCGTGTACGGCTTCTCTCATACGCGCCGGCGCCGGAAGGCGCCAGTGTGACGACCCGTCCGGGCCTACTTCCCGCGCGGCGCAGGCCCCGCTATATGCCGCCCATGACCCCACGCGACAAAATACGTAACTTCTCGATCATTGCCCATATCGACCATGGCAAATCGACCCTCGCCGACCGCCTGATCCAGGCCTGCGGCGGGCTGACCGACCGCGAGATGAGCGAACAGGTGCTCGACTCGATGGATATCGAGAAGGAGCGCGGCATCACGATCAAGGCCCAGACCGTGCGCCTCAGCTATACGGCGAAGGACGGCGAAACGTACACGCTGAACCTGATGGACACGCCGGGACACGTGGACTTCGCCTATGAGGTGAGCCGTTGCCTGGCCGCGTGCGAGGGCTCCCTCCTCGTGGTGGACGCCTCGCAGGGTGTGGAAGCGCAGACGCTGGCGAACGTCTACCAGGCGATCGACCAGAACCACGAGATCGTGCCGGTGCTCAACAAGGTGGACCTGCCGGCCGCCGATGTGGCGCGCGTGAAGGAGCAGATCGAGGAGATCATCGGCCTCGACACGGCCAACGCGGTTGAAATCTCGGCCAAGACCGGGCTCGGCATTCCGGACGTGCTGGAAGCCATCGTCACCCAGCTGCCTCCGCCGCGCGGCGGCG
>JBGSKU010000231.1:0-14101 GCA_041741055.1 Hyphomonas sp. | reverse complement strand
TGCTCGAGGAGGCGGGCGCGTTGCTGGCCCCGTTTCGCTCACCTTGGCGAGATGGTGGCACGCCGCCTTCGGCCGATGCGCCCTACGTCGTGCGGTTGCGGGCACCCGACGGCGACGACCAGATTGTCGCGGACGGCGTTCAGGGCAACGTGAAGGTTCACGCCAGCGAGATTGACGACCTGATCCTACTGCGCACCGATGGCACCCCTACTTACATGCTGGCCGTTGTGGTGGACGACCATGATATGGGTGTCACCCATGTCATCCGGGGCGACGATCACCTGCGCAATACGTTCCGCCAGATCCCGATCTATCGGGCGATGGGTTGGGAGGTGCCGGCGTTTGCGCATTTGCCCATGATCCACGGCAATGACGGCGCAAAGCTCTCGAAACGCCATGGCGCGCTGTCTACAACTGTCTACCGCGATCTCGGCTACCTGCCGGAAGGTCTGAAGGCTTATCTTCTGCGCCTCGGGTGGAGCCATGGTGATCAGGAGATCTTTACCGAGGCAGAGGCGATCCAGCTGTTTGATCTCGGAGGAATCAACAAGGCACCGGCCCGTCTGGATCTCGAAAAACTCGGCACAGTGAATGCCCACTTCATTCGCCTGGCGGATGATGACCGGCTGTTCGAGCTGCTGCAGCCTTTTCTTGAAGCGGATGGCAAGTTGGACGCCGAGACTCAGGAACGAATCCGGCGCGCCCTGCCCTTCATGAAGGATCGTGGTTCCACGCTCGTTGAGTTGGCTTCAGCGTTCGGATTCCTGCGGGCTGCTCGCCCTCTTGAACTCGCCAAAAACGCTCGAAAAGCCCTGTCCGAAGACGGGATTGCCCGTCTGGAGGGATTTTTGCCTGAATTGAGCAAACTTACCGAGTGGTCCACCGCTAGCATTTCTGAAACGATCACGACATATTGCACTGCAACAGGCCTATCTATGGGGCAGATAGGCCCTCCCTTGCGGGCGGCATTGACGGGCGGTTTACCTGCTCCCGATCTGGCGCCGGTAATGGACTGGCTCGGGCGCGAAGAAACGCTGGGCCGGATTGGGGATCAGACACAAAAGCGCGCCGGCTCCGGCGCGACGGGCAATTGAACGAACAGGAAGAGAGCTGATGGAAAACAAGGTAAAGAACGCGGGAATGGCGAAGCTGGAAGTGGCTGGGAAGTCTGTCGACTTGCCCGTTTATTCCGGAACGCACGGCCCGAACGTCATCGACATCCGCAAGCTCTACGCCGAAACGGACCATTTCACGCTCGATCCGGGCTTTACCTCCACCGGCAGCTGCGAAAGCCAGATCACCTTTATCGATGGCGACGAAGGCATTCTGCTGCACCGCGGCTATCCGATCGAGCAACTCGCTGAGAAGTCCAACTACCTGGAGCTCTGCTACCTGCTGCTGAACGGCGAACTGCCGAACCAGGCTCAAGCCGACACCTTCTCGAATGAAGTTCGTCAGCACACCCTGCTTCACACCCAACAGGACAAGTTCTTCGAAGGCTTTCGCCGGGACAGCCACCCGATGGCGATGCTGACCGGCGCTGTGGGCGGCATGGCGTCTTTCTATCCTGGTGCCATGGGCAACGAAGACCCCGAAGAGCGCCGCATCAGCTCGATCCGGCTCATAGCGAAAATGCCAACGATTGCAGCGCGCTGCATGAAGTACAATCTTGGCCAACGGTTCGTGGATCCGCTGAACAAACTCTCCTACTCGGAGAACTTCCTCAACATGTGTTTCTCGGTCACCGCCGAGGAGTATGAAATCAGCCCGATTCTTTCCCGCGCGATGGACCGGTTCTTCATGCTTCACGCGGACCACGAACAGAACGCATCGACATCGACCGTGCGCCTCGTCGCTTCGTCCGGCGCACACCCGTTTGCCGCCATCGCCGCCGGCGTGGCGAGCCTCTGGGGACCGAGCCATGGCGGCGCCAACGAAGCCGCGCTTCGCCAGCTTCGCGAAATAGGCTCCCTCGACAAGGTGCCCGAGTTCGTCAAAATGGCGAAAGACAAGTCCAGCGGCATACGCCTGATGGGCTTCGGCCACCGCGTCTACAAGAACTACGATCCCCGCGCCAAGGTCATGCAGAAGACATGTTACGAAGTGCTCGACGCGCTCGACCTGCATGACTCGCCGCTGCTGAAGACCGCCATGGAGCTTGAGCGTATCGCGCTTCAGGATGACTACTTCATCGAGAAGAAGCTCTATCCGAACGTCGATTTCTATTCGGGCATCATTCTCGAAGCGATGGGCTTCCCGACCAAGATGTTCACGGTGCTGTTCGCGGTCGCCCGCACCGTCGGTTGGGTCTCGCAGCTCAACGAGATGCTTGAGGACCCGACGCAGAAGATCGGTCGTCCACGCCAGATCTACACGGGCGCTGCGAAGCGCGACTACTCGCCGATCACGAGCCGCTAAGGCGGCCCAGTTCGTCGATGATGGCGTCTGCCGCGATTTCGGCGGCGGGCGCCCCCTCGCGAACAAGCGCACGCAAGGCCTTTTGCTGCCGAGCTTTCTGCTCAGCCAATTCAGCCGGGTGATTGATCCAGGTCATCGCCTTGTCGGCCATCAGACGGGCGTCCAGACGCGTCTGGACAAATTCCGGCACGATCTCCGTGTCGGCGTTGAGAATATTCAGCAAGGTGATGTGCGTCTTCTTGTAAAGCAGGCCGCGCGCTAGCGCCCAGGTGACCCAGCCCGTCTTGTAGCCGACAATCATCGGCGTGCCCTGCATCGCCACTTCACTCGTAACCGTGCCCGAACAAGCCAAGGCTAGGGTGGACGCCGCCATGGCATCATATCGCTCGGCCGGATTGGTATTCACGTCGGCCCAGTCGCTGGTGTCTGGAAAGCGTGCGCGAAATTCCTGTTGGATGGATGAGGCCGGCTGAACCACAACGCGCACGTCGGGGCGCTGTGACTTGATCTCTCGGGCCGCTGCCATCAACACGGGCGCCACGCTGGCCACTTCGCTTCTCCGGCTGCCCGGGAGCACCAGCACAACCGGCGCTGCGTCTCCTATCCCATGCGCAGCCCGGAAACTTGCACCATCACCCTTTTCGCCCCGTGCAAGAGCCGGATTGCCGATCACGGTCACCTTGAGCCCGAACGGTTCGTAAAACGGCACCTCAATGTCATGCATACACAGAAGGTGATCCACGGTTCCAGCAAGCGTGCCGGCTCGGCCGGGCCGCGTGGCCCACACCTGAGGCCCGATGAGCTTGATGAGCCGGATTGAAGGATCCCGCGCACGCACGCGCTGGGCAACCCGCAGCATGAAGCCCCAGGAGTCCACGAGCACCACGACGCTCGGCTTCTTGCTGCAGATGTCATCGGCAGCCGCATCTGCAAGCTCGACGACCTTGCTGTAGGCCCTGATGCCTTCGACAAATCCGAGCACGGACAATGGCGCAATATCGATTGGTGACTGAATCCCAAGCGACGCAAGCTCGGCGCCGCCTATCCCGTCGATCGCTGTTCCGGGTGCCTTTTTGAGAACGGCTTCGGCGACTTCCCGGGCCAGAAGGTCTCCGGATGCTTCAGCGGCCACGAAGTAGATCGACATCAGACGGCTAAGCCCAGTTCCGGAGTGAACCCGTACAGGAACAATCCAAGAGACTCGGCAGTTTCGATCATAGCTGGCCGGTTCAACATCAACGCGCCGCCGGCCTCGATCCCGATTCCAGCCAATCCGGCTGCGGCCGCAAGCTCGACCGTCGAAACGCCGGTCGTGGGCAGGTCGATACGGCGTTCCTGTTCCGGTTTCGGCCGCTTGACCAGCACGCCGCGCCGGGCGCCTTCACGTCCCCGGATTGCCTCAGGCAGGTTGGCACACCGCCGCAGCATATCATCGGTGCCTTCCTGGGCTTCGACCGCCAGAACGAGGCCATCGCAAACCACGCAGGCCTGACCGATATCAAGCGCTCCGCTGGCTGCTGCAACACGTGCCGCTATCTCCAGATCTGCGAGCGAGGCCTCCGACGGTTGAGCGCCGGCAATCAGACCCGCAGGCGCCAAAAGGCTCGCATGAGCTTTTTCGCTTCCGATGACATTGAAGCCATTCTTCTCAAACTCGTTGACCAGCACACGCAGGAGCGCGTCATCGCCTTTGCGGGCTTCACTGAGCACCCTGGGCAGCAGGGCCGCCCCCTTGAGATCAAGTTTGAGATCCGAAAAATTCGGACGCTTCACGATGCCGGCAAACACAACGTCCCGGCACCCCGCTGCACGCAAGCGGGTGATCACGGCGCCGATTTCGCCGAGGCCGACCACGCTGCCAGGATAGGATGCCAGTCGCGGCTCTTCAAAGCCCTTGAGCCGGAGCACGTGGACACCCTGCCCGGTCACCATGGCATTTTCTGCAATGGCCACCGGCAAGTCGCCCAAGCCCGCGATCAAGCCTAACGGTTCCGGCATCGGGTCAGCCCGGTTTGCAGATAGGGCGGTCGCCGCCCTCACGGATGAAGTTGATCAACTCCATGGCCAGCGGTTTCTCCGAAAAGGTTTCTGCCGCGGCGTCGAGCCGTTGCTTGAAAAGGCCATCGCCCTCAAACACCGCTTTGTAGGCCGCGCGGATTTCATGCAGGTCCGCTTTGGAAAATCCGCGTCGCTTCAAGCCGACCGTATTGAGCCCGGCCAACTTGGCATGGTTGCCGACAACCGAACCGAATGGGATGACGTCTTCCACAACGATAGCGCCGCCACCGATGAATGCGTTGCGACCTATACGGCTGAACTGGTGAACGGCCGACAACCCACCGAACCAGACATTGTCGCCGACCTCAATATGGCCAGCGAGTGAAACGTTGTTGGCCATGACGATGTTGTTGCCGAGACGGCAGTCGTGCGCCACGTGCGCGCCGATCATGATGTAGCAATTTGTGCCCATCACCGTGAGACCACCGGATTTGGGAAGTCCGGTGTGAGCGGTTGCATACTCCCGGAACACGCATCCGTCGCCCACTTCTAGCCGCGAGTCCGGATGCTCGGTCATCCCGATCACCTGAGGCGCGCCGCCCAAGGCGGCGTTGGGATGGAGAACGCAGTTCTTTCCTACGCGCGTGTTGCCGATGACGCTCGCATGCGAGATCAGGCGCGTGCCAGCACCCAGCTCCACGTTCGGTCCGACATGGCAGAACGGGCCGATGCTTACGCCGTCGTGAAGTTGTGCGCCGGTTTCGACGACTGCGGAAGGATGGACGGTCACTGTCATGGCGTTTCGTTACCAGTGGATCAGCGGCAACGCCACTGCTCAATCTTTCTTCTGGGGTCGGGTCTGCTTGCTGAGCCAGGCCACTTCTCGCATCCATTCACGGATCGGCTTGGCCGGCGTGCCGCCCCATGTTTCGCCGGCTGCGACATCCCGGAACAGGCCGGACGATCCGGCCAGACTGACTCCCTCGCCGACCTTGACGTGATCCGCAATCCCGACCCGGCCACCCAGCATCGAGCCATCGCCGACCTTGACCGATCCCGATATCCCGCCAAAGGCGGCCACGATCACGGACCGGCCGAGCACTACATTGTGCGCGATCTGGCAGAGGTTATCGATCTTCGTACGCTCTCCGACGATCGTGTCCGCGAATACGCCGCGGTCGATGCAGGTGTTGGCACCCACGGTCACGTGATCCTGCAGGATCACCCGGCCGAAATGCGGAGCATCCTCAAGGCCGGCTGGTCCGGGGATGACACCGAATCCAGTCTCTCCAATCCGGGCGCCCGCCAGCAACGTGACGAAATCTCCGACCAGGGCGCAGTTAAGGCTTGCGCCTGAGCCGACATAACAGTGACGTCCGACCTGGACGCCGGGCCCGATAACGGCGTTGGGACCAATGACGGTGCCTTCGCCGACAGCAGCCCCTGCCCCGATCACCGCACCCGGCCCGATAATCGCTTCCGGATGAACGCGCGCGTCTGCGGAGATGGCCTGCGCTTCGGCTGGCCCAAGATAACGCGGCCGAAGCAACGTTCGCGAAATCTCGCTGTGGGCCTGTCTCGGTCGCTTCGCGATCAGGCAAGATACGCCGGCAGGCATCAATGGACGCACTGCCTCGCCCACGACAGCCATCTGAAGGTGAGGACTGAGTGTTAGCTGCGCGATGCTTTCGCCTTCGACGAAAGCGAGTTCACCTGCGCCGGCTGCATCAGCAGATGCAACGCCCGATATCTCGAGCAACGCATCGCCTTCAAGTGATGTAGCGGTGAGCGTCGCAGCCGATCCTAGCGTCAAAGCCCCCAATGGCGCATAAAATCGGCTGTCGACTGCCACCGTTCCGGATCCTGCGATTACTTCTGCGGAGCCGGCGCGCGCTGACGCACCACGTTGATGGCGGTTGTCTTGGAGTCCAGTTTGCTCACAACATCCGCGCTGACATCCACTGAGTCCGCTGAGAAAACAGCCTGGCTTTTCGACAACACAACCTGCGCGCCTTTCGCCTTGATCACGTCGAGCAAGGCCGGCTCGAGAGCTGCGTTGAATTCCGAAAAGGCCTTCTGCTCCGTCGCTGCATATTCCTGAGAAACGGTGTTGCGCTTCTGAGCAAAGTCGTTGGACTTCTTCTGGAAGTCTTCGATCTGCTTCACCAACGCGGTGTCAGCGACGACGGCATCCCGCGTCTTGCCTTGCAGCTTGCCGGCCAGTGACTGTCGCTCAGTTTCAAGGGAATCGCGCGTCGGCTTGAGCTCGGCGTTAATCTGGTTTTCGATGTTCTTCAGCTTGGTGAGCATGTCTTTGCCCGCCTTGCTGTCGCCTAGGATGCGGCCTTCATCGATTACGACGACGACCGAACCTTGCGCCGTTGCCACGGGAGCGGCGACGAAGAACGAAGCCAACGCCAGCGTGAGCGCGGCGAGAACGGATTTCATGAGTTTCATTGGAGTTTCCTCTCTGGGGCTATCGAGATCAGAAGTTGGTTGATGTCGAGAAGCGGAATGTCTCTGTACGGTCATATTCTTCCTTGCGGAGAATCTGCGAGAAGTCGAAGCGGATGGGGCCGAAGGGTGAATCCCAGAACACGCTGAGGCCTGCAGAAGCCCGTAGTCCAGCGCCATCCTTGGGGATGCGGACTGCGGACAGTCCAGGATATCCAAGCTGCGACGCGTCGTTGATGAACACCGGCACACCCTTGTCCACATCTTCAAGATCACCGAGTGATCCGACATCCACGAACAACGCACTCTTGATGCCGTATTCTTCCGGCAGGAAGTTCGGCACGGTGAGTTCGAACGTACCTTGGTAATACATGTTTCCGCCCAAGGAATTCAGGCGGCTGGTATTGACGACTTCGCCGGTATTCGGATCGAACACACGCACGATTTCGCGCGGCCCGAGACCCGCAACGTCGAAGCCCCGGAACGAGTTGCCACCGCGGAAGAAGCGGTTGTTGATCCGCACGCCCTGCTCACTGTCGAGCGGCAGCACATAACCCGCCGAGAACTTCGCGCTCGCGATCACATCGCGCCAGATGCCGCGATACAACGAAGCGCCAGTCTCGGTGCGCACGTATTGGACATCGCCGCCGAGGCCAGCAATATCCTGGCTGAACCGGAAATCGAAACCGCGTGTCGGCGTGATCGGATCGTTCGTCTGATCCCAGAAGAAATTGTAGCCGATGATGCTCGAAATATCGTTGCGCTCGGAGCGGCAAATCGTATCGCGAAGGAGATAGGCCGGATCGCAACGATCAACCACAAGCTCTCCAGGACCGGCATCACCTGGCTGCGGTAGTCGATAAACGTCATCCGAAATATCGTCCGGCGTACCCTGTCCCGCAATCTGCGTGACGGTGCGCAACAGCGCGCCGCTTGTATCGATTATGTAGTTGACGTCCGTGATGTTCACATCGTCGGCTTGCAGACGGTAGCTCAGACCCAGCTGCATTCTGTCGGTCAGCGGAAACGCAACACGGAGCCCCCCGCCGATCGTTTCGCTGGTAAAGCCTGTGAATTCTTCAAAATCCTGGCGCGTCGCGAACAGATCCACACCTGCCGAAAGATTGCGATCCAGGAAGCGGGGCTCTGTAAATCGCATGTCGACAATCTGTTGGCGACTGGACAGCGAAGTCCGCGCGACGACCGATTGCCCTCTTCCGCGCAGATTGCGCTGCGAAGCGCTGAGATCGAACAAATAAGAATCTACAGACGAGAAGCCTGCTGCGAACGTCAATTCACCAGTCGACTGCTCCGTTACTTTGATATCAACCGTCGTGCGGTCAGGCTCTTCCGACGGGGTTTCGACGATTTCCACGTCCTTGAAGAAACCGAGAGCCCGGATGCGGTTACGCGACCGATCCAGCAGGATGCGGTTGAAGGCATCGCCTTCGGAAATCCGCAACTCGCGGCGGATCACGCGGTCTAGCGTTTGGGTGTTCCCGACAATATTGACCCGGTCGATATAGACGCGCGGGCCTTCATCGATGGCGAAGGTAATATCGATCGCGCCCGTCTGCTCGTTGACACTGATCTGCGGACGGATATCGACGAATGCATAGCCGGCAACACCTGCAGCGTAAGTCAGCGCGTCGATGGTCGTTTCGATCAGGTCGCCTTGGAAAAGTTCGCCTTGCTTGATCGGCACGACGGCCTGCAGAACTTGGCCGTCCAGCTTTTCGAGAGCGGTCTC
The DNA here is from genome assembly GCA_041741055.1 of Hyphomonas sp. Classification (GTDB taxonomy): domain Bacteria; phylum Pseudomonadota; class Alphaproteobacteria; order Caulobacterales; family Hyphomonadaceae; genus Hyphomonas. The sequence goes on along the minus strand of JBGSKU010000231.1, from coordinate 5,481 downwards.
GACCTTGATTTCTCCGAAGTCGTACTGGCGTCCCTCATCCACCGTAAAGGTTATGTAGAAGTCCTTCTGGTCCGGTGTGAGTTCGGCGACCGCCGACGTCACGCGGAAATCATAATAGCCGTTGTTCTGATAGAACTCCCGCAGCTTCTCGCGGTCATATTCGAGGCGGCCGGAGTCGTAGTTGTCGTTCGAGCTGAAGAAACGCCAAGCGCGCGATTGGCGCGTCACGATCTCGCTGCGCAGGCGGGATTCCGAGTATTCCTTGTTGCCGATGAAATTGATCGCGCGAACGCCAGTCACAGGGCCTTCGGTGATCTCGAAGATCAGATCGACCCGGTTTTGTTCCAGCGGCTTGTACTGCGGCTCGACTTTGGCGGCGAAGCGACCTGAACGGCGATACATTTCGAGCACGCGCTGCACGTCAGCCTGAACCCGGGCTGCCGTGAACACTCCGCGCGGTGAAGCCTGGATCTCTTCGCGCAGCTTATCGTCTTTCAGGGCACGGTTACCCTCAAAAATGACGCGGTTGATGATCGGGTTCTCGACGACGCGCACGACCAGATCGTCGTCCCGGCGGTCAATCGACACGTCGGCAAACAGGTTGGTCGCGAAAAGCGTCTTCAGCGAGAGGTCAATCCGGTCGGGATCAAATGCGTCACCTGGTTCAACGAGCAGATAAGACTGAACCGTGCGCGCTTCGATACGTTTGTTGCCCTCAACAACGATCGCACGGATCGTGCCGCCGTAACGCGCATCTTCCTGGGCGTGGGCCGTTGAGAGCTGACCGCTTGAGCCAAGTGCGAAAGCACTGGTAGCGAAAACTGTCGCTGCGAGGAATTTACGCATTCTCGAATACTCTTTCGTTCCTGGAGCTGAACCGCGTCAGCTACTTCCCCGTGTGAAAACGCCGGTCTCGAGAATATCTCCCCACGTGATCACGATGACCATCAAGAGCAACACTCCCATACTCAGCGCCACCGCCTCTTTCTGGCCTGGCATTTTCGAGCCTAACACTGCCTCGTATGCATGAAAGACAACCCGCCCGCCATCCAGCACTGGCAGTGGCAACAGGTTGAAGAACCCGACGCCAACCGAGATTGCGGCGCAGAGGCTCAGAAGCACCCAAAACAAGCGTTCGAACCGCGCCGTGAGCGGCACTTCCGGCTGATCCATCACCCGGTTCACGACCCGGCGTGATACGTCCGCTACGCCAACCGGGCCTGACAGGGTGTTGAATGACATTTTTCCGGTGACGATCCGGCCGAGCATTGTGACCGTCCGGTCGATGGTCACACCGGTTTCGCGCACGCCCGCCACAACCGATTCGACCGGACCGAAATGAACGGTCTCGAACGTGTCTGCGGGATACATCTGCACCCCGATCGTGCTTTGGGCGACCATTTGTCCGAACTCGTTCTCGCGAACGACTTCTTGCGGCGTCACGGTCACATAGGTTTCCGCCCCGTTCCGGTCGAGCGTGAGTTCAACAGGCGTTTTCGGACTGAGCAGGACCGCGACCGTGACATCGGATGCGTTGGTGACTGGCTTGCCGTTTACGCTGACAATCTGGTCGCCCGCAAGGATTCCGGCCTGTTCGGCAGGGCTTCCGGTGATTGTACCTGCCACTTTCACGACCTGAACTGTGACGCCGTGCACACCGATCGTCGCCGAAAAGATCATGGCTGCGAGCACGAAATTGGCAAATGGGCCCGCAAGGCTGACGACGATCTTCTTGAGCGGTCCGATCTCATCGAACGGCACCCCCGCTGGCGGCGTTTCGCCCTCTTCAAGAGCGTCCATCGACTGGCGGTCGCCAAAGTTTACAAAGCCGCCCAGCGGGATCCAGTTCAGGCGCCAGCGCGTCCCGCGCTTGTCCCGGATCTCGGCCACGGGGCGCCCGAAGCCGACCGCGAACGATTCAACGGCCACGCCAAAGCAGCGCCCGGCGAGATAATGCCCCAGCTCGTGAATCACGATCACAATGCCCATCAAGAAGATCAGGCACGCGAGAAACAAAGGTCCCTGGCTGATCACCCCTTCCAAGCTGGCATCCCTCCTGCCCGGCTTGGGGCGCGTTTCAGTGCTTCTTCAGCGAATCGGCGCCCCATCTGGTCGAGAAAGGCCACTTCATCCAACGTTGTGCACTTGGTAGAGGCGATTTCCGAGGATGAAAAGCGGTCGAGTGCGTCTTCAACAGCCCATCCGATGTCCAGGAAACCGCAGCCCCCACTTACAAACGCAGAAACTGCTGATTCATTAGCAGAATTTAATATCACGGGGCCTGCAGGCCCCAAGCCACACGCCCGGCGAGCGAGCTCGATCGAACGGAAGCGGCGGGTGTCCACCGGAGCGAAGTCCAGCTGCCCCACCATAGCGAGATCAAGCCGTTCAACGCGCGTTTCCACCCGGTCCGGCCAGCCAAGCGCCAGAGAGATCGGGGTACGCATGTCGGGCATGCCCAGCTGCGCCATGACGGTTCCGTCCGTGAAGTGCGCCATGCCGTGAATGATCGACTGGGGATGCACCAGGACGTCGATGCGCTCCGCCTGAACCCGGAAAAGTATGGCCGCTTCTATCAACTCGAGTGCCTTGTTCATCAGGCTGGCACTATCGATCGATATCTTCAGGCCCATGCTCCATTTCGGATGCGCGGCTGCCTGCGCCGGCGTCGCCGTCGCCATCTCTTCAAGCGTCGCCAGCCGGAACGGTCCTCCTGAAGCGGTCAAGGTCAGCTTTTCGAGCGACCTGCCGTCCCCCAGGCACTGAAAGATTGCACTGTGCTCGGAATCCACAGGCATGATCGAAACGCCGGCGCGATCTGCGGCGTCGAGGAGGATAGATCCCGCGCAAACGAGGCTTTCCTTGTTAGCCAATGCCAGTGGATTGCCTGCTTCGACGGCCGCCATAGTCGACTTCAAACCCGCAGCCCCGACGATGGCTGCCAGGAAACGGTCACACGGACGCGCCGCTGCTTCGATCATGGCCGATTCACCCGCTGCGCAGGCTATGCCGGTGCCACTCAAGCGGTCGCGCAGCTCGGGCAATCGGGACTCGTCTGCAATCACCGCAATCTCGGGGCGCATTTCCACCGCCTGAGCCGCCAGAGCGGCCACATTGCGGCCTGCGGCCAACGCAATCAGCTCAAAACGGGGCTCTAAACGGTTCGCGTGCCGGATCACTTCGAGCGTCGACTGCCCCACTGATCCGGTCGACCCGAATATGGAAATGCGCCGCGGGGCTGTCATGGATCAGAGACCTAGCAGGCCCGGCAGGCTCGGAACACTCAGAAATATCAAGGTGGACAAGATACTCACCGCTCCCAGACCATCAACGCGATCCAGGAGGCCACCATGCCCCGGCAGGATCGTGCCGGAATCCTTCACCTTGAACCGCCGCTTCAGCCCGCTTTCAAAAAGGTCCCCGACCTGGGCCCCGATCGATATGAGCATACCGGCGATCATCCAGGGCGCCACGGCCGCTTCTTCCCAGCCCGCCGCAGTATAGCCGCAGAGCGACGTAGCGATCACGCCCGCAATGGCTCCGCTCCAGGTCTTGTTGGGGCTTTCCTTGGGAAGAAGACGCGGGCCTTTGAGCAGGCGTCCGAAAAAGTAAGCCGCTGCATCGGACGCCCAGACGAACGACATGAAATACATTGCCGCAATTTGCCCGTTCCACGGGCCCTCTCGCAGCATGAACAACCCGAACACCATCGCAAAGACATAGACCACACCAAAGCCTGCCGACATCCGGGCTTCGGTGTCTTTGGGCGCGGACAGAACCGCCAGAACGATGGTGGCCGCAAACAGTCCGCCGCAAATCCGGTCGTCACCGGTCGCGAGACTGAGCCCGAAGAGGGCTGACAGGACCGCCAGCGGGACCTCGTTCGGCGTGGCGCTCATCCGGCACCATTCCAGCATCATGACAGCGCAGAAAGCGCTGCAGCCGCCCGCGAGCCACCAGCCCCCCATCCATACCGCAAACAATGCGAACGGTATCAGCACGAGAGCGGTGAGCAGACGGCGTGGTAATTCGGAGAACCGCTTGTCCGGCGGTGTCCAATCGCCCATCAGGTCGCTCCAGGTGTCACCGCACCAAAGCGGCGCTCACGCGCGTGAAAACGTTGGATCGCGCTCTCGAGATCGGCACGCCCGAAATCGGGCCAGAGCACATCAAGGAAAAGGAGTTCAGAATAAGCCGCCTGCCAGAGCAGGAAATTGCTGATCCGGTACTCTCCACTCGTTCGGATGACCAGGTCTGGATCGGGCAATTCCCGGGTATCAAGGAAGGCTTCGAAGCCGGCTTCGGTTGCCGGCCCTTTGCACGTTCCGTCCGCGAGTGCCTGCGCGTACGCGGTTGCGGCACGAACGATCTCGTTCCGTGACCCATAATTAAAGGCAATGGTCAGGTGAAACCGCGTGTTTTGCACGGTCTCGGCTTCAGCGCGTTCCACGAGCGCCTCGATGTCAGACGGCAGGCCGTCGCGCTGACCGATAACACGGACCCGGACGCCATCCTGCTTCAGGCGCTGCAGATCCCGCTGCACGTACGCTTTCAGAAGCGCAAACAGCGTGTTGACCTCCGCCGCCGGGCGCCGCCAGTTTTCGGTCGAGAACGAGAAAACGGTCAGATAGGAAATGCCGAGGTCGCGCGCCGCCTCGACCGTACGCCGCAAGGCCTCAACGCCTCGTTCGTGGCCGGCCGTTCGTGGCAGCCCCCTCGCGCTCGCCCAGCGGCCATTTCCATCCATGATGATAGCGATATGCCGAGGGGCCGGAGGCTCGCCGCCGGAATGTGAGGGATCAGGGGAAATGCCTGGACGGGCCATTACACCTGCATGATCTCCGCTTCTTTGGCTTTCACGGCCTCATCAACGCGGTGGACGAACGCATCCGTCAGCTTCTGGACTTCTTCGGCCAGTCCCCGCGCGGCGTCTTCACTGATTTCGCCGGCCTTTTCAATTTTCTTCAGCGTATCCATGCCGTCGCGGCGCACGTTGCGCACCGCAATCCTGGCCGCTTCAGCATATTTGCCGGCGATCTTGGTCAGTTCCACGCGGCGCTCCTCGTTCAGAGCCGGGATCGGAATACGCAGAGTCTGGCCGTCCATGATCGGATTGAGGCCCAAGCCGGATTCGCGGATTGCCCGGTCGACCGCACCGACCACCGACTTGTCCCAGACGTTGACGGACAACATGCGCGTGTCGGTCACGGTCACGGACGCAACCTGGCTCAGCGGCGCGACGCTGCCATAGGCAGGCACGTTGATCGAATCCAGCAGGTTCACCGAAGCCCGGCCAGTACGTAGCCCGGAGAATTCGGTGGCAAGCGACGCGAGCGCGCCTTCCATTCTCCGCTCTAGATCCTGTTTGCTGTAGCTCATTCGCTCGCCCCTCCGGTTTTAGAGATCGTCGTTGAAGTGCCCCGTCCGTGCAACACGTTTAGCAGCGAGCCTTCCTCCTTGAGAGAGAAAACGACGATCGGA
>JBGSKU010000230.1:0-2715 GCA_041741055.1 Hyphomonas sp. | reverse complement strand
GGCACGTCGACGGCATCCACCGTCGCCGGCAGCAGCACGATCAGGCCGACATCATCCTCGCCCGGATGGCCCGCACATTCGAACCCGTCGATGGAAATCACATCGACGCCCTTGGCCACAGCCGACACCGAATGGCGCACCGAGGTGCATTTGTGGATCACCTTCACACCATGCTCCTTGAAGCGCGGCAGGTGATCGGTCGGCGCACGGCCGGCGGTTTCCACGATCTTGATGCCCGATGCAATGATCGCCTCGCGGTACTCATCATAAGGGATCGGGTTGATCGAAGGCAGCAGCGTGAGGTTCACGCCGAAAGGCTTGGAGGTCAGCTGCTTGGTCTTTTCGATCTCGTCGAGCAGTTCCTTGCCCGATTTGAACATATGGGCCGTGATGAAACCGAGCGCGCCGGCATTGGCGACTGCGGCGACCAGTTCGCCGTACCCGACCCCCGTCATGCCGCCCATCAAGATCGGCGTCTCGACGCCGAACATGTCCATGATCCGTGTTTTCACCATAGCGTTCTTCCCTGTCTCGTGCGCGCGGGTCCCCGCGCGTCTCCAGGATCAAGGATGACAAAGCCGCGGGCTGCCGAAAAGGGGTCACGCTACGGAAGTCGGCCGCCCGTCCGGCTGTCAGAAGCTCTTCGGCAGGCCCAGAACATGTGTGGCGACGTGGCTGAGGATCAGGTTCGTCGAGATCGGCGCGACCTGGTAAAGCCGCGTCTCGCGGAACTTGCGCTCAATGTCGTATTCCTCGGCAAAGCCGAAGCCGCCATGGGTCTGCACGCACATGTCGGCCGCGTACCAGGACGCTTCGGAGGCCAGCATCTTGGCCATGTTGGCCTCGGTCCCGGCCGGTTTGCCCGCGTCAAACAGGCTGGCCGCATGGGCCACCATCCGGGCGGCCGCCTCGGTCTGCACATAGGCGCGCGCGATCGGGAACTGGACGCCCTGGTTCTCGCCGATCGGCCGGCCGAACACCGACCGCTCGCTGGCATAGGCGCTGGCCCGGTCGATGAAGAAGCGCGCATCGCCGATACACTCGGACGCGATCAGGATCCGCTCGGCATTCATGCCGGACAGGATGTAGCGGAAGCCCTTGCCCTCCTCCCCGATCAGGTTTTCGGCGGGCACTTTCATGTCGTCGAAGAACAGCTCGGTCGTGGCGTGGTTCAGCATCGTGCGGATCGGCCGGATGGTCAGGCCATTGCCCAGGGCTTCCCGCATGTCGACGAGGAATACGCTGATCCCGTCGCTGGATTTGGCGCTCGCCTTGCGCGGCGCCGTGCGCGCCAGCAGCACCATCAGGTCCGAATGTTCGGCCCGGCTGATCCAGATCTTCTGGCCGTTGACCACGTAATGGTCTCCCTCGCGCCGGGCAAAGGTGCGAATGCGGGTCGTATCGGTGCCACTGGTGGGCTCGGTGACGCCAAAAGCCTGCAGCCGCAGCTCGCCGCTCGCCACTTTCGGCAGGTACTTTTCCTTCTGCGCCGCCGATCCATGACGCAACACGGTGCCCATGGTGTACATCTGCGCGTGGGCCGCGCCGCCATTGCAGCCGGAACGGTGCACTTCTTCCAGCACGGCGGTCGCAGCCGCGAGGCCAAGGCCTGAGCCGCCATATTCCTCGGGAATGAGGACCGAAAGCCAGCCATCCTGCGCCAGCGCGGTCACGAATTCGGTCGGATACTTCCGGTCGCGGTCCAGTTCGCGCCAATAGGCGCCCGGAAACCGCGCGCAGAGGCGCCGCACCGCTTCGCGGATGTCGGGAAAAGTCTCTTCTGCGGTGTCAGTCATGCGGATTTCCGGTGGCGGCAAGCTCCCGGTGTACCGCCTCTCCGGCGCCTGTAAAGCGATGCCGCCGGGGAGGATGAATGACGTAGGATGAATGACCTATTGTGCCCGCGACCGGTCTGGCCTCCTCACCCGTTCAACGCCTATCCTCCAATCCCGACAGGAAGACTGGACCGAACATGACCGACACTGCCCCTTCATCCCCCCCCGTTCCCTGCGCGTCTGGGACCTGCCGACGCGCCTGTTTCACTGGAGCCTGCTCGCGCTTGTCCTGATCAGCTGGTTTTCCGGCGGCGAGGATGAGACCGCCTTCATCCACCGCCTCAGCGGCATGGCTTTGGCGGGACTGATCGTATTCCGCGTCCTCTGGGGATTTGTCGGCGGCGAGCATGCACGGTTTGCGGCCTTCTTCCCCAATCCGTTCGCGATTGCCGGCCATATCGGCAAAGTCGCCTCCGGCAAGCCGGAGCGCCATCTGGGCCACAACCCTGTTGGCGGTGTGGCGGTGTTCCTGCTGCTCGCCGCCGTCTCGGCCTGCGTCATCACCGGTCTCTTCAGCAGCGGCGAAGGTCTCGCTGGCCCGTTCGTGGGCCAGTTCGGCCTCGACATGTCCGAGGTGCATGAAGGCACCTTCCGCGTCCTCCAGGCGCTCGTCGCGCTTCACTTGCTGGGCGTGGTGGTTGAGAGCCTGCTCGCGAAAGATGCGCTGGTGCCCGCCATGATCACGGGCCGGAAAACCCGCCGCGCGGACGAACCGGGCGCCGACGCGCGCAAGGGGTCGGTCGCGGGACTTGTCGTGGCGTTGCTGGTCGGCGTTTCCACCACCGCCGCGCTCTGGGCACTGCCCACCCCGGCGGTTGCCGAAGACGGCGAGCATGGTGGCCAACATGGCGGCGGCGATGACGAGGATGATGACGACGAC
>JBGSKU010000229.1:0-4433 GCA_041741055.1 Hyphomonas sp. | reverse complement strand
CGCCGTGTTCGGCCTGTTCGCGGGCTGGTACTACTGGTTCGAGAAGATGTTCGGCGTGAAGTACAACTCGATCCTCGCCGGCCTGCACTTCTGGCTGATGTTCATCGGTTCGAACGTCCTGTTCTTCCCGCAGCACTTCCTTGGCCTGCAGGGCATGCCGCGCCGCTATATCGACTACAACGAAGGCTTCTCGACCTGGCACTATGTCTCGTCGATCGGCTATGCCATCACGCTCGTCGCGACGATCATCTTCTTCATCTCGATCGCCGAAGCCGCCATCCGCCGCCGCAAGGCGACCAGCGGCAACCCATGGGGCGAAGGCGCCACGACGCTCGAGTGGACCCTGCCGTCGCCGCCGCCGTTCCACCAGTATAACGAACTGCCGGTGGTCAACACCAAGGGTGGCCACTGATCTGACCTCGGCCCGCCGCTCCGGGCCGGGACAGACCTGAACTCCGGGGCGGCCCACACGTGCACAGCGTGCGGGCCGCTTCGTCTAGGAAACCCAGGACGACGCCATGACCGAGCTCGCCGCCATACCGCAGAAGCGCTACGCCAGCGCTGCAGACTATGTAAACCTGATGAAGCCCCGCATCATGATGCTGGTGGTGTTCACCGGGCTCGCCGGTCTGATCGCGGCGTCCGGCATGACCGGCGTCCACATGCACCCCGTGATGGCCGCCATTGCTACGCTGGCGGTCGCGCTCGGCTCCGGCGCGGCCGGCGCGATCAATATGTGGTACGACTCCGATATCGACGCCATCATGTCGCGCACCTCTACGCGCCCGATCCCGTCCGGCGCGGTGCCGCGCGATGAAGCGCTCGCCCTCGGCCTGATCATGTCCGGCGTGTCGGTGATGCTGATGTGGCTCGCCTCGAACTGGCTGGCCGCCGGCTTGCTGGCTTTCTCGATCTTCTATTACGGCGTGATCTACACGATGTGGCTGAAGCGGGCGACGCCGCAGAATATCGTGATCGGCGGCGGAGCAGGGGCGTTTCCGCCCGTGATCGGCTGGGCCGCGGTGACTGGCAACATGCCGGTCGATGCCTGGATCCTGTTCGCCATCATCTTCTTCTGGACCCCGCCGCACTTCTGGGCGCTGTCGCTGCTGGCGCACAAGGAATACGCCAAGGTGTCCGTGCCGATGCTGCCGGTCACCCACGGCGCCAAGGCCACGCGGACGCAGATCCTGCTCTACACGCTGCTGCTCGTGCCGGTTTCGCTGTTGCCGGTCGCGACCGGCCTCGGCGGCTGGATCTATGGCGCGGTGGCCCTCGGCCTCGGCGCCGTGTTCCTTGCCTATGCGGTGCGCCTCGTGCGCTCGACCGCCGGCGATGCTGATGCGCAGGGCGCCGACATGAAACTCGCCAAGACGACGTTCGTGTTCTCGATCTTCTACCTGTTCGCGCTGTTCGCGGCGGTGATGGTCGAGCACGGCGCCGGCCTGCACTTTCCGCTGATGGGGGGCTGAGATGGCCGACGCACCGACCCCCGAACCCGTTCCTCAGTTGGACGCAGAAGCCCTGAAGGCGCGCAAGCGGCGCAATCTCTGGCTTGGCCTGGCGCTCGGCGCCTTTGTTGTGCTGGTGATGGTGGTCACAGTGATCCGCCTCGCCACCGGCACCGGTATTGCGGCGCGCATGTGATGGCCCTGTCGAACCGCGCCATTGCCATGATCGCGACCGCCGGTGTGCTGGGCATGCTGGGCCTCGCTTTCGCGTCAGAGCCGCTCTACAAGACCTTTTGCCAGGTCACCGGTTTCGGCGGCACCACCCGCATTGCCACCAAAGGCCCGGCCACCATCCTCGACCGGACCATCGACGTGCGCTTCGACGCCAACGTGGCCGATGCGCCGCTTGTTTTCCGGCCGCTGCAGACCACCGAAACGGTCAGGATCGGCCAACATGGGCTCGCCTTCTTCGAGGTCAGCAACCCGACCCAGGAAGAAGTGCGCGTTATCGCCGCTTACAATGTGACGCCCCACTATGCGGGGCCGTACTTCAACAAGCTGGAGTGTTTCTGCTTTTCCGAGCGGGTGATTGCCCCCGGTGAGACGCGGAAACTGCCGGTCGTGTACTTCATCTCACCGGACCTGATCGAGGATCGGGTGGCGAACAAACTCGAGACGATCACACTCAGTTATACATTCTACAATAGTGCGAAATACGCAGGTCCGCGCAATCAGGCGGACAGCGAGGGTGCGGCGAATTCGGCAGCACCCGGCTGAATCGGTTGCAACGTGGCCGGGGCGCACGTTAAACAGCCCCAAAGTTCAGGGATTCCATAGGGGATTTGACACTCATGTCCGGCGGCGAAGTCAAACACGATTACCACCTTGTAAACCCGTCGCCATGGCCGCTGATCGGCTCTCTGGCGGTGGTGACTCTGGCGATTGGCGCCGTGACCTTCATGAAAGGCCTCTTCGGCATGCCCAAGGGCAGCTGGGAGATCATGGCGCTCGGCTTCGCGATGGTCATCTGGGTCATGTTCGGCTGGTGGGCGCAGGTGGTCAAGGAAGGCCGCACCGGCGATCATACCCCCGTCGTCCAGATCGGCCTGCGCTATGGCATGATCCTGTTCATCGCCTCGGAAGTCATGTTCTTCGTCGCTTGGTTCTGGGGTTTCTTCGAGTTCTCGATCTTCTGGGATGCCCGCACCGGCCACACTTGGGATTCGCTGAATCCGCTCTTCCAGGAAGGCCTTGACCGCTTCAAGCAGTTCCCGCCGGCCGGCGTCACGACGTTTGATCCCTTCCACCTGCCGCTGATGAACACGCTCGTCCTGCTGCTGTCGGGTACGACCGTGACCTGGGCGCACCACGCGCTCCAGCACGGCGACATGAAAGGCGCGAAACTCGGCCTGATCGTCACTATCGTGCTCGGTCTCTGTTTCACCGCGCTGCAGGTCCTCGAATACAGCCATGCCGGCTTCTCGTATGACGGCACGCTCTATGGTTCGGCCTTCTTCATGGCCACCGGCTTCCACGGCGCCCACGTCATCATCGGCACGATCTTCCTGACGGTCTGCCTGATCCGCATGTACGCTGGCAACCTGACCCCGAAGAAGCACCTCGGCTTCGAATTCGCCGCCTGGTACTGGCACTTCGTCGACGTGGTGTGGCTGTTCCTCTTCGCGTTCGTCTACGTGACCCCGTACCTCGCCTTCGAGGCGGGCAAGTAAGGCTGCAGCGCCAAGCACCATCGAAAGCCCGCCGGTGCGAACAGCTTCCGGCGGGCTTTTTTCTTCACGCCAAGGACCTGACGCATGACCTTCAAGCCCTATCCGGTGCTGACCCTGTTCACCGCGGTCTCGTTCGTCATCCTCATCATGTTCGGCAACTGGCAATGGAGCCGGTTCGGCGAGAAGAAGGCGATGCTCGCGGCTGAGCCGGAATGGGCCACCGTCTCCGGCGCGCTGATGCCCGGCACCGTGCGCCAGATCTACTCGCTCACCGATGGCAGCGCCGCCTGGCGCGATGTGGTGCTGGTCGACATGGGCGATACCGCCGCGTTCGTGGCGCAGACCATCCACTACGGCATGGAGCCGCCCGCACCGTCGGTGATCAGCCAGCCGCAATTCTTCTCCGCGCGGGGCATCTGGCACGAGGGCAAGCGCCGCAACACGTTCTCCTCGCCGGACGAGCCGGAAAAGGGCCAGTTCCAGGCCTTCGATCCGGCGGCCCTGTCGGCCACGCTCGATCCCGAACTCGCCGCCCGCGTCGATGCGCGCATCTTTGAGCCGGAGACGATCCTGCGCACGGACGGCGCCCTGCCGGAGCCTGTGGAAAACCCCTTCATGCGTCCGGAACTGGATGATCCGCTGCCCCCGGAGCGCCATTTTGGCTACGCCTTGACCTGGTGGGGCCTCGCCATCGGCCTGATCGGTGTGTATCTCGCCCTGCATCATCAGCGCGGACGCCTCCGCTTCAGGGGAAATGGAAACCCGTGAAATACATCTCCACACGCGGCGAAGCGCCGGAAACCGGATTCGCGGAAGCCTGTCTCGCGGGCCTCGCCCCGGATGGCGGGCTCTATGTGCCGAAGGAATGGCCGCAGATCGCGTCCGCCCGGCCCGGCGAGTCCTATTCTGCCGTCGCGGCGCGGATCCTCTCGGCCTTCGCGGGCGATGCGATCCCGGCGGCGGACGTCCGCACGATCTGCGAGGCGGCTTATGCCGGTTTCGCGCACCAGTCGGTTGCGCCGCTGACGCAATGGGGCCCGGACAGTTGGCTGATGGAGCTGCATCACGGTCCGACGCTGGCCTTCAAGGACATCGCGATGCAGCTGATCGCGAAGCTGTATGATTACCTGCTGGCGAAGACCGGCGCGAAACTGACCATCGTTTGCGCCACCTCCGGCGATACCGGCGGCGCGGCGGCGGCGGCGTTTGCCGGGGCCAAGCAGGCCCGCCTTGTGATCCTGCATCCTGAAGG
>JBGSKU010000228.1:0-7775 GCA_041741055.1 Hyphomonas sp. | reverse complement strand
GCCGCGCTGCCAAGGCCGGCTATGTCGCTTTTGCGCCGGACGCGCTGTTCCCCCTCGGCGGCTATCCCGGCAATGACGACGATGGCCGCGCCCTGCAGGCCCAGCGCGCAGCGCCCGAGATGATCGAGGATTTCATGGCCGCCGCCGAATTCCTGCGCGACCATGAGGCCACGAATGGCAAGATCGCCTGCACCGGCTTCTGCTTCGGCGGCGCGGTGACCAATATCATGGCAGTGCGCCAGCCCTGGCTGAAGGCGTCAGTGCCCTATTATGGCGGCTGGCCGCCGGTCGAGGACGCCGCGAAGGTCGAAGTGCCCCTGCAGATCCATCTCGCGGGCGACGACGAGCGCGTGAATGCCGGCTGGCCCGCTTATGAGGCCGCCCTGAAGGCGGCCGGCAAGTCCTACGAGGTCTTTATCTATGAGGGCTGCCAGCACGGGTTCCACAACGACACCACGCCGCGCTTCAATCCGGAGGCCGCCGCGCTCGCCTGGAGCCGGACGCTGGACGCCTTCGCCCGTCACCTGGCCTGAGGCGCATTTTCAACCTGATCTGGACTTGCGGGCCAAGCCCGGGCAAAAGGGCGTTCATGGACCGTTTGGAAAAACTCTGTGTCGAAAAAGGCCTCCGCATGACGGAGCCTCGCCGCATCATTGCGCGGGTGCTTTCGGTGGCCGATGATCACCCTGACGCGGAGGAGCTGCACCGGCGCGCCAATTCGCTCGATGCCTCGATCTCTCTGGCCACCGTCTACCGGACCGTGAAACTGTTCGAGGATGCCGGCATCATCCAGGCGCACGATTTTCGCGACGGGCGCGCCCGTTACGAGGAAGTTCCCGAGGAGCACCACGATCACCTGATCAATGTGAAGACGGGCGCCGTTGTGGAATTCCACTCCGACGAGATCGAGCAGCTGCAGGAAGAGATCGCCCGCAAGCTTGGCTACAAGCTGATCGACCACCGCCTTGAGCTGTACGGCGTGCCGATCAAGGACAGCGAATAGGGCAGGGCCCTATTCTTCCGGCACCACCTTGAAGATGCCGTCGAAATCCTTCGACGCGACATACAGGAAGCCGTCCGGTCCCTGAACCACATCGCGGATGGCGAGGCCTTCGTCGCGCAGCAGGTCTTCCTTGCCGATCACCTTGCCACCATCCAGATCGATCCGTACCAGGACGAGTCCGGCCGGGCCGTTCATGCCCCCGGCGAACAGGTCGCCGCGCCAGCCGGGGTAGACATCGCTGTTCAGCATCGTCAGGCCCGAGGGCGCAATCGATGGCACCCAATAGGTTTCCGGCTGCGCCATGCCTTCGGCTTCGGTCTTGTCGGAAATGATCGTGCCATCATAGTCGACGCCATAGGTGATCGCCGGCCAGCCATAATTGGTGCCCCTGGTGATGATGTTCAGCTCATCGCCGCCTTTCGGCCCGTGCTCGGTTTCCCACAGCGTGCCGGACACCTTGTCGTAATAAAGGCCCTGTTCGTTGCGGTGCCCGTAGGACCAGACGGCCGGATCGCCCGACACACCATCCGCAAACGGATTGTCCGCCGGGATCGACCCGTCCGGATTGATCCGCACGATCTTGCCGAGCAGTTCCTTCGGGTCCTGCGCCAGTTCCTTGTATTTGAAGCCTTCGCCCAGCGTCACGAACAGCGTGCCGTCATTCGCGAAGGCGAGGCGCGAGCCATAGTGATAGGCCGTGTCGCCGCGCGTCTTGCCGCGGAAGATCTCTTCCACATTCTCCAGCGCCGAATTGTCGTCGCTGAGGCGCCCGCGCACCACCGCCGTGGCGTTGGCTTCCACCGTGCCGGACGACAGAGACACATAGACCAGCCGGTTGTCATCGAAGTTCGGGTCGAGTGCGATGCCCAGATACCCGGCCTGGCCTTCGGTCAGCGCCGGTGGCAGGCCGGAGACCGACTTCGGATCGACGCCCGTGCCCGGCACCACGTATTTCAGGCCGCCTTCCTTCTCGGTGAACAGCAGCGCGCCGTCAGAGAGGAAGGCCATGCCCCAGGGCTGCTCGGCCGCGAAAAGCGGTTCCAGCTTCACCTTGGTCTCGCTCACGGTTGTCGGCGTGGCCGCTCCGCCCGAAGGCGTGCAGGCCGCCATCGCAGCAGCAAGGGCAAGGGCGGACAGGCGAAGGGGATTCGTCATGGCAGGCTCCGGATGCGGGCAGGATTCAGAACCAGACATAGAGCGTCCCGCCCGCCGCGCCAATGAAAAAGGGGCGGCCCGTAAAGGCCGCCCCCTCTCATTAGGTGATGAAACCGGGTGTTACCAGCTCTTGGTGATCGACACGCCGTAGGTGCGCGGCTCGGTCAGGAAGATGTTGGTGAACAGGCCCGAGGAGTCATCGGTGACATAAGTACCGGTGATGACTTCCTTGTCGGCGATGTTCTTGCCGAAGGCTTCGATCCGGACGCCATTGTCATCGTTGAACAGCGAGAACGTGACGTTGACGTTGTCCCACGAGTCCAGTTGGTCCGCGATCGAATTGTAAACGCGGCTGAAACTGTCCGACTGGCGGTAGTAGTCAACCCGGCCCGTGAGGCCCCAGGCGCCAAACGAGCCCGGCTCCCAAGTGTACTCGGCGCCGATGTTGAGCGTCGAGTCCGGCGCACCCGGCATTTTGTTTCCGCTCAGGTCCTTGGCGTCGCCGTCGATCGGCTGAAGGGCCGTCGCCGTCCGTGTCACACCTTGCGAGTCCGTGTAGGTCACGGTCACGCCGGTCAGGCCAAACGCGGCTTCTGCGGCTGCCCGGCTGCCTGCGAAGGGCGTTGAAGCCCCGTACAGGGCACCGTTGCAGAGTTGAAGGGTCGCACCGGTCAATGCCGGGTTGGCCGCAATTGCCCCGAGGATGGTGGCATAACCCTGGGCCGAGATCACGCAGTTTGCATAAGTCGAGGAGTTCTTCAGCGTGATCAGGTCCGCACGGCCATTCGTGCGGTCGAGCACGTCGATGCCGTAGGTGTCCTGGATCTCGGTGTCGAGCAGGCCGAGGTTGGCGTTGACGACGAAGGTCGATACCGGGTTCCAGATCGTCTCGATCTCGAGGCCTTGCAGCTTGGTGTCGATGTTGAAGTTCGCAGAGGTGCGGTTCACGATCTGCGTGATCTGGTAGCCGGTATAGTCATAGTAGAAGCCCGTTGCGTTGAGCTGCAGGGCACCGTCAGCCAGCGTGTTCTTCGTCCCGATTTCGTAGGAGTTGATGAACTCCGGTTCGAAAGTCTGCGGGAAGAGGTTCGCACCTGCCGGCTGGGGCGGGTTGATGCCGCCGCCTTTGTAACCGCGCGAGTAGAACGCGTAGAGCAGCGTATCGTCGGAGAAGTTCAGATCCGGGGCCCAGTCGAAGCCGAAGCGGCCGGTGACTTCCTCGAATTCCGCGTTCAGCTTGCCGGTCGGATCCAGCGTGCCACCCGGCGTGAACAGGATCGACGGAATGATGTCCTGTTCCTTCTTGTCGCTCGTGTAGCGCAGGCCGAGGGTCGCCTTCAGCGTGTCGGTCACGTCATAATAGCCCTCACCGAACACGGCGAAAGATTCGAGGTGGTAAGGCGAAAGCGAGCGGAAGTAGTTGCCGCCGTCGCCGACGAGAGCCCCCCCGAAAATGGGAGTGCCGCCGACGCCATCATCAATCGGCACGGCAGGTGCGAAGAGGCTTTGCGCCAGCGCCGTCAGCGAGTTGGAGAACACGTAGTAGCCGTCACCGGGCCGGTTCGGATCGATGGCCTCAAAGTCGACCGAAATGGCGCCGAGGTTGAAGTTGAATGCACCGTCATAGCTTGACTGGAGGCGGATCTCGTGGGTCGTCTGCTCGGAACCGCCGCCTGACTGGTCGAATGTGCGGAAGGTGTTCGCCGTGCCAAGTTGTGGATCTGCTACAAAGCCGCCCGGAAAGAGAGCCGAATAGGCAGCGCCCGGAATCAACGCAAACGGACCCGCGGTCGTGTTGAAGGTCGTCGTCGGGGCGATCTTGTTATAGTCTTCCTGCGATAGGACAGAGCTTTCATTGTAGCTGCCGAGATAGGTCAGCAGCAACGAATCGGTCAGGTCAAACTCCAGTTTGCCTGTGAACAGTTTCTGTTCGGCCTGATAGCTTGGATCGAAGGCCGATTCGATCTGTCGTAAGTTCGGATTGATCGGCGCTGTGAAGGCGTCGCCGTTCAGCAGTCCGGCCAGGATAGCAAGGCCGCCGCCGAGCGTACCCTGGGAATTTACCCGGTCGTTCGAGTCGGAAAGGGCTGCTTCCTGACAACCAAGCGACGTGACCAGTTGGTCGAACGCCGAAACCGGAATGCCAGCGAAGGTCGAGAAGCCCGGATCCTTTTTGCAGAGCTGTTTGCCCGAACGGATACGGCTGTCGTCTTCCTTGAAGTAGTCATAGATCGCCAGGGCGCGGAACCGGTCGGTCGGCTCGTAGGCGACCGACGCGCGGATACCGTACAGTTTGCGGCCGTCGATGTCGTTGCCGGTGACGGTGTTTTCGGCAAAGCCGCTGCGCTCAAGATAGCTGCCGGCGAGGCGCACGGCGAGCTTGTCGCCCACCGGGATGTTCAGCATGCCCTTGTATTTGCGGGTGTCGTAATTGCCGAGCGTGCCGGAGATGTTGCCCTGCCACTCCTCCATGACCGGCTTCGCGGTGATGGCGTTGAACACGCCGCCGGTTGCGTTACGGCCGTAGAGCGTGCCTTGCGGGCCGCGCAGCACCTCGATGCGCTCCATGTCGAAGAATTCGGCTTCGAACAGGGCGTTGGAGGTCAGCGGCACATCGTTCTGGTGAACGCCGACGCCCGCGTCGCCGGACTGGGCCACTGCGTCGTTGCCGATGCCGCGGATCTTGAAGTTGTAGCCGGCAAAGTTGCCTTTGGTGAAGGAGACGTTCGGGATCGATTTCACAAGATCAGGGCCGCCGGCCAACTGCATCTTGTTCAGCGCTTCCTCGTCGAAGGCCGAAACGGCGATCGGAACGTCCTGAATGGATTGCTCGACCTTCTGGGTCGTGACGGTGACTGTGCCGAGGCGGCGCGCATCATCGGGTGCGTCCTCTTCCTGGGCGATCGCTACTTGTCCGAAAAGGCTCATGGCAAGCGCGGAGGCACCTGCCAACAAGACGTATTTCGAGTCTGTGAATCGAGTCATTCGAATTTTCCTCCCCTCGGGCCGCAACATGCAAGGCACCGATTCTGTTGGTGATTTTCGAGCAATCCTCATTGGCGGGACCACTTCCATGCCATCACAACGGCAGGTTAGGGGCCGTGTCAATCGGTCTCGCTAGGGGAAGGGGAAAACACTTTGGCGGGGTGTCAAAAATGTTACGGAAATCTCACCAGAGCCGTGAGCGTCTACGTAAATTCCCCCAATTCAGGCGCTGTTTCCCACCCAGGTCACCCTCATTTCCCCCAACTGGCGCGCCGCGCTCGACCCGCCGCGGAAGGGTTGCGCGCGGGAAGGGGGCCGGTAAGGTCGGCTGAATCGCACCATGGCCTGAGTTCCGGAGAGGCTCGCTTGATCCACGACGTGTCCGTTCCGTTCCCGGCCGCCCTGCCGGCGGTGGAGAAGCTCTGGAACATGCTGAGCCTCTGGGGCCAGGAAGCGGTTGCCGACCTCGCGTCACCCGACACGGTCTGGCAGATCGTCGCCATCGTCATTGCGGCGGCGCTGGCCTATCTCCTGTCGCGCTTCCCGCGCAAACGCCTGATGGCCGCCGCCGAGGCGCGCGGCCGGATCGATTTCGTGCTGCTCGCGCTTGTCTCGGTGCTGCGCATCCTCTGGCCGACGATCACCGTGCTGATCCTGGTGCCGGTCACCGCCGCCTTCGAATATGCCGGGCTCGGCATCCGCTCGCTGAACATCGCGATCAGCCTGCTGGTGGTGTGGATCGCCGTGCAGGTCGTCACCGCCAGCATGCGGCGCGGTTTCATCTCGCGGATGGTAGCCTATTCATTGTGGACCCTCGCCGCTCTCTACATCGTTGGTTGGCTCGGCCCGCTGAACCGGGCGCTCGATTCGGTCGTGCTGCATCTCGGATCAGCGCAGGTCACGCTGCTGCACCTGATCACCAGCCTCGTCCTGGCGGCCATCGCGCTCTGGGTCGGCTGGCTGATCGGTAATCTCGCCCAGTCTCAGCTGCGCGGCGCGCAGAACCTGCCGCCCTCGGTTGGCGGCCTGTTCGGCCAGACCGTGAAGATCGCCGCGATCATCATCTCCATCTTCGTCGCGCTGAACCTTGTCGGCGTGGATCTCGGCGCGCTCACCTTCTTCTCGGGTGCACTCGGTGTCGGGATCGGCTTTGGCCTGCAATCGATCTTCTCGAACTTCATGTCGGGCGTCATCCTCCTGATGGAGAAGACCCTGAAGGTCGGCGACTTCATCGAGCTGCAGGGCGGCCTGTCCGGCCTCGTGAAGGAGATCAACTTCCGCTCCACGGTGCTGACGACCAACGACAATATCGACATCATCGTGCCCAACGAGGCGTTCATCAAGAACCAGCTGATCAACTGGACGCACGCCGATGCCAAGCGAAGGATCCACGTGCCGTTCGGGGTCGCCTACGGCACGCCGAAGGAACTGGTGGAGAAAGCCGGGCTGGAAGCGGCCGCCGCCTTGCCCTGGACTTTTGACGACAAGGCCGAGCGCAAGCCGCAGGTCTGGCTCGTCAAGTTCGGCGAGTCGCGTCTCGAGTTCGAGCTGATCGTCTGGCTGACCGACGAGGCCGTGCTGCGCCCACAGAAAGTGATGGCGGACTATGTCTGGCAGGTCCATTCCGCGCTCGAACGGCACGGCATCCTGATCCCGTTCCCGCAACGCGACCTGCACCTGAGATCGTCGGAAACGCTCAGCGTGCGGATCACCGGGGACGAATAGGCCGCCTAGTCGACGGTCTCGGCAAAGCGCGTGGCAAACCGGCTCGACGCGCGCTTGGCGTCCTGCCAGGTGGTGATGCCGGCCTGGCGGATATCGTGCTCGTACCAGTCATACGCAAACGGTTCGCTGGCTTCGCCGGACGCGTCATACGCCACCGCCGACAGTTTCATGCCGCCGAGGCTGACCGAACGGAACATGTCCAGGCCCGGCGAGTCTCCGCCCTGTTTGAAGGTCGGCCGCGAGGGCTTGGCGTCAAGGATCGTCACGTCGACCCGGGCAACGTCTGCGCCGGCCCGCTCAAGGGCGCGCTGCAAGTCGCGGCGGACACTCTCGGCGAGATAGTCGCCTTCGCGCAGGCCATAATCCTCGGTCAGCTTCTCGGTGAAGTCCGGGGCGAGGCTCACATTGATCTCGGTTGCGCCGGCAACCGGCGAAAGACCCAGAAGGACGGCAGCGGCCAGAAGATGTCTCATCGTCATACTCCCGAAAGCGCCAGGCAAAAAAGCCCGGCAAGTTGAGTGTATCCTACACCAAACCGGCCGGGCCCAGAAGTCACGCCCGCGTGAGCAGGCCGTCAGATCGTGTCGACCAGCACCAGCTCGGCCGAGTTGACGCCTTCAAGCGTCAGCGTCTCGCCGCCGGAAATGGCCGCGCCATCTCGCATTTTCAGCGCCTTGCCGTTGAGGGTCACTTCGCCATCGGCCACCACGAGATAGCCGTACCGGCCCTCGGGCAGCGTATAGGTCAACGTCTCGCCGGCCTTGATCGTTGCGCCCAGAACCTTGGCATCCTGGTTGATCACCAGGCTGTCCTGCTCGCCGGTCCCCGAGGCCAGCACGGCCCAGTTGCCGGACCGGTCGCCCTTCGGAAACTTGCGCGCCCCCCAGTTCGGCTTGCCGCCCCGGAT
>JBGSKU010000227.1:0-3053 GCA_041741055.1 Hyphomonas sp. | reverse complement strand
CCGCCACAGGGCCAAGCCCGGCATCATCGGCTGGGCCCGGATCAACGGGTCGCGCGGCCCGGTCCACACCCGGGACGAGGTGCGCGGACGCATCCGGCGGGATCCTGAATACGTCAACCGGCGGCCTTTCCGGCTCGATCCCGATATCATGCTGATGACGGCGCCCCGCCGGCTTGGCGATCATCACCGGGCACGATAGGACAGCCGCATGATCCCGCAGGTGCCCTCTTCCGCAGCGCGACTGGCGATCTGTATTCCCGCCTACCGGGATAATGCCAGCGGCCTGATCCGCGCCTTGAGCGCGCTGCCGGAAGCGGCAGATTGCGCCCTGCTGGTCTATGACGACGGCTCGGACGATCCGGACCTCGTGCGCGCTCATGAAGACGCGATGGCCAACTATCCCGGCCCTTCCCTCCTGCATGTCGCCCAACAGAATGCCGGGCGCAGTTTCGCCCGCAACTGGCTTGTCGCCCACGCGCCGGCAGACTGGAGCCTGCTGGTCGATGCCGACATGTTGCCCGACCATCCGGATTTCCTGACCCGCTATCTTGAGGCTGCGGCTGCCGCTGGCGGGCCCGCCCTGATCGCAGGCGGGTTCTCGCTCGAACAGGTCGTGCCCGGCCATGGCAACCGGTTGCACTACGCCCAGGCCGCCGCGTCGGACTGCGTCAATGCCGAAACGCGCCGCAGCGACCCCGGCCGCTATGTGTTCAGCTCGAACATCCTCGTGCACCGTTCGGTGCTCAACTCTGTCCCCTTCGACGAAGGATTTTCCGGCTGGGGCTGGGAAGATGTGGACTGGGGCCTGCGCGTCGTCGAAACATTCCCGGTCATCCATATCGATAACACCGCCAGCCATCTGGGACTGGAACCGGATAAGCAGCTGCTCGACAAGTTCGGATCATCGGGGGCCAATTTCGCCCGTCTCGTGGCCCGCCATCCCGATGCCGCGACCCGCATGCCGCTCCTGTCAGCCGCGCAGCGGGTCAAGGGCGTGCCGTTGCTCGCACCTGCCGCGCGACGGGTGGCCGCCGCATCCTTCCTGCCTCTGAAGCTGCGCGTCATGGCCCTGAAGGTCTACCGCGCGGCTGCCTACTCGCCCTACATCGAGCCGGCATGATGTCGGACCTGTTCGCCAACGGCTACACGCCGGATCGCAGCTTTCCGGCGCGCATCAGGGGGCGTCTCACGCAGTGGCGTGTTGCTGCGCCGCTGGCGCGTTCGCCGAAACGGCCGATGGTCACCTTCACCTTCGACGACTTCCCCAAGTCCGCAGCGACGAACGGCGCGTCAATCATTGAGTCGGTCGGCGCCCGAGCAACCTATTATGCCGCGAGCGGACTGTCGGGACGCACACTGCAAATCGGCGATCTCTTCGGTCCCGCAGACGTTCGGCGTCTGGAAGCGGCCGGTCACGAGATCGGCAGCCACACCCAGAGCCATCAGGATTGCGCCCGCGCGCCGCTCGACAATTGCCTCGCGGATATCGAACTCTGCGATCTCGATCTGATGCAGATGGGCTTGTCGAAGCCCGCAGAACAGTTCGCCTACCCCTTCGGTGAAACGACGGTCGAGCTGAAGCGAGCACTCGCGAACCGCTACACCTGCGCCCGTGGAATCCTGCCCGGCATCAATCGCAAGGGCAGCGACCGGGCCCAGCTGCGCGCCATCGAACTCGGGGATGACCGCTCACGGATCGTCCGTGCCATCACGGCCATCAAGCAGGCGGTGAAAAAGCCGGGCTGGGTGATCTTCTACACGCATGATGTCCGCAATTCGCCGTCGCGTTATGGCGTGTCGCCCGAGGTCCTGAAACAGGTTGCCAAAGCCGCGCGCGCAAGCGGCGCCGACATCCTTCCCATGAGCGCCGCCTTTGCTGTCCTGCACGAGCCACGCGAATGAACCCGCCCGTCACGGTTGTGATCCCGACGTTCAGGCGCCCCGATGGTCTCGCCCGCGCCGTGGAAAGCGTGCTGAAGCAAACAGGCTGCCCCGATTTCGATCTGCTGATCGTGGACAACGACCCGGCAGGCAGTGCCGGAAGCATCGCGGAGCAGTTCAAATCCGCATTGCCGGCAGGCGTTTCGTTGACCTACCTCCATGAGCCCAGGGCCGGCGTTGCCAATGCGCGCAACGCAGCGGTGGCAAAAGTCCGCACCCGCCTCATCGCTTTCCTGGATGACGACCAGACCGCCACCTCCGGCTGGCTGTCCGCACTGCTGAGCTGCCACACGCAGTTTCCTGCACCGGTCACCTTCGGTCCGGTCCGCGCGGTTTTGCCGGACGACAATAGCCCGCATGAGACCTACCTCAAGGAATTTTTCAGCCGGCCTGAACAGGGCGCCACCGGCTACACCCGAAAATCCTTCGGCTGTGGCAACTCGCTGATTGATCTCGAAACCATTCCGGCCGGACGGCCCGTGTTCGATCCGCGTACCAACGATACGGGTGGTGAAGACGACATGCTGTTCGGCCGTATCCGCAAGGCTGGCGGCCGCTTCGCCTGGTGCGCGGAAGCCGTAACGCACGAGCACGTTCCGGCTTCGCGCGCACGTCTCGGCTACACGTTGCGCCGCGCCATGTCCTACGGCCAGGGTCCGATCACGCTGGCAAGACGCCAAACAACGACCGATTGGCTGGCTGTGTTGTTCTGGATGTGCGTCGGCGCCTACAAACTGGTCACCCATAGCGGGCTGTACGTTTGGGGCTGGCTCACGCGCAATCCGAACCGGGCCTGGCATATCGACCGGGCGGCGCGTGGGTTCGGCAAACTGATCTGGTGGGTCTCGTTCCGCTTCTACGGCGCCGCGCGGCTTTAGCCGATCCCTTCGAACCGCCCCGCCAGACGGGCATCATCGGGCAAGCGGTTCATCACGACACCGATCACCCGCCCACCATGGGTTTCGACATCCTGACGCAGCGCTGCCGCGTCGACCGCCGATGTGTCGTCGGCACGGACCACCAGAACGACACCATCGGCCTGACCGACAAAGGCGAGGCCTGCGCGGGTCCGGTCGATGGCCGGCGCATCCACGATGATCCAGTCCGCCGCC
>JBGSKU010000226.1:0-3398 GCA_041741055.1 Hyphomonas sp. | reverse complement strand
GCGCCGCCACCGGCGCCAAGGCCGCCGCAGTGTCTGCAACGGCATGCTGGCGGCGAAACGCATCCGCCCGTTCGTCCAGCAGCATCAGATGCACGTCTTCCGACAGCGCCGACAGGTTTTCGACGCTGATCTCGTCCGCTTCCAGCTTCCGGAACAGCGTCTGGGCCAGGGAGAAGACCGAATTGGTCAGCGGATCGGCGTCGATCCGCGCGGCCTCCTGCCGGAGAAAGGTCTGTGCCCAGTCAAGGCTGAGGGGCGAAGCTTTGCGGGAACGTTGGCTCATGGCGGACCAAAAGCGCAACTATTGCAACGTTGTCAAAGCCGATTTGGGCTCATGGCAGCATGTGTGGCATGCATCTTCGCGCAGCAGCCGGCCGGCCGGGCCTCAGCTCGGGCGTTTTTCTTCGCCTTCGTGGCCGCCCCAGAAGCGCTTGATGCGGCCGAGGAAGCCCTCGCTTTCAGGGTGGCAATCGGCGCCGGAGCATTCCGTGAACTGACGGAGCAGTTCCTTCTGGCGGTTGGTCAGGTTCTGCGGCGTCTCGACGAACATCTCGACATAGAGGTCGCCGTTCGGCGCGCCCTGCGCAAGCTTGGGCAGTGTATCCGGGCTACGGACGCCGAGCGCCGAGCTGGGCGCACCCTTTACGAAGCCGACTTCCTGCTCGGCGTCACAGACGTCTCCCGGCTCGGGGCGTTTCGTTTTAGGCGTCCGGGCGATGAAGACTTCCAGCGCCCGATGGGCGCGGGCGTTCCAGGATTCGTCTGACCCAGCCGCCGGAATTCCGGCCATGAATTTGAGGGTCTCTCCATTGAGGACCTTTGTCATCGCAGAAAGGGTCTTTGACGAGCGGGCGCGGTCCCCTAAGCCCCGGGCGCGGCCGATTGCATCTGAGCTTTCAGTGAATCTCCAAGGAACCGCGCGAATGGTGCGATATCCTGCTCAACACTCGCACACTCAAGTGCGTTCATATAGGCTTCGCGTTGTTGGACCTTGATAATGAGCCAGGGATAACCTGCGCCCGCGCACATAAGGTTCATGAGAAAGCGAGCCGTCCGTCCATTTCCATCAGGAAACGGATGAATATAGACAAATATGAAGTGTCCAAGAACAATCCGGACAATCGGATCTTGTTCTGCCGACAGCAAATCATGGAATGCTGGCATTGCGTCCCGAACAGCCTCGGGAGACGGTGGTGAATGGCGCGAGCCACGAATATGTACGGTATGGCTGCGATATCCGGCCAGAAATTCTGCGCGCGTCAGACCGGCTTTCACACTCGGTCCGAACAATGCCTGGTACCAGCTTTGAAGGTCCCGGTTCGCGACAGCTCCAGGCGCCTCGCCTTCCAGGACGGATCGAACCGATCCTTTGACTTTTTCAAACGCATCAAGATATCCGCGCGCGGCCATAGCATCACGCTGGTTCCGGTCGGCCTCGACCGCATCCGGATCCCACTTTTCCTCCCGTATTTTGGCAATGAGCTCCTCGCTGACCTGGTATCCTTCAATCGAGAGGGAGTGGTAAGCGTCCTGATCGATGACGGCCTCCATTCGGGCGATGTAGGCGTCAGGATCATTGACTGGGAGGGGCTTGGGAAATGCGTCCGGGATTTGATCCCTCATCTTCTCCCACAAAAGACGGATGCGGTTGATCTGGGGCGAAACCTGGCGAAGCGGCACAGGAATTTTTTGAGCCGGATCGAACGGGTCGCTTTCGACGACATTTTGTCCTGCCGCCTTCATCGTTGACACGATCTGGTCGGCCAGGTCCGCTCTTTCGATCCGCCGGAACGCTCCGGCCAATCTGCCTGCACGCACAACAAGGCTGCCCTTGAGAAGCAGCCTGAGGATGCCGGAGGCATCTTTAACGCTGCCGAGGCACGTGGTCACTTCAATCGGATTGGATTGGTAGAAAGCTTCAGGGACCCGAACGAGCCCGGCTTCGATCGTATAAACATTCAATCCGTCCAGGACGGTCCTGTCAGCGTCATCCGGCAAAGTTGCCGTCATGTCGTAGAGGGTCGATCCGTGAATGAGATCGACCGCTTTGTTGCTGGCACCTTCGGCACGAACGAGCAGTTGAAGCGGCGCCGATTTGTCGCCTGACTGTAGGCGCAGAGACTGCTGCGGCGACAGGCACCATTTCTCGCCAAAGCGAGCGGTGAGGTATTCGCGGCAAAAGTTCCAGTAGGCCGCGTACCAAGCGGTCGTATCTCCAGAAAGGTCTCCCGGCCGGCTCGGAATATACCAGCCGCGCATTACAGGTTTCAGATATCCGGCTTCCAACAAACGCTCGCGATTTGTTCTGGACAAATCGTCGGTTCTGACGGCCGTTCGTCCTTTATCCTGCAGCACTTTGAGGGCTGACAGGGATTTTGCGAGTTTTTCGTGCGCTGTTGCCATATTTTTTCGATTGTCTGTTTGAGCGTTGAGCTTTCCCATTTGTGTCTATATTTATTCGTAAAACGCGTCGAATAATTATTCGTAAAAAGCGCTGAATATTTAGTCGCTAATCCGGCCGCAAAAACAATCCGTCATTCCGCTCACAAAAAAAGATCAGGGATTCTGATACTTTGAGGCCTGAAATATCAAAAAGCCACGCGCAAGATCGCGCCTTCCAAATCGCGACATCACCTGCACAAAGGCACGGATTGAGCCTGGCGCGAGATTCGGCCGGCAGACCGCCAGTGCTGGCTCCCTAACCCCGATGCACAAGGACGACGAGTCCAGCGCGCCTTGTCAGGGCATATCCGATCTTGCCAATCAGGGCGGATGTCTTGCCGTGCCCGCGGGCGCAACCAACAGGTTGCGATCTGACAAAAATGGCATGGGGTGTTCCATTCAAAGGACGTGCTCCGGCCGTCGGCTCAGAACATGCGCAATATGCACAGGCGGCTTGTGCTGGTCGGCGTCCAGACGCTGCGGATCCAACCCGTCCGGATGAAAGTTCATCGGCAAGTCAGCGCGCACTTTGTATTCAAGCTGAGGTGGCCTACGACTTCGTGCCGCCGGATCGCCGCGCCGGTGCGGGCGGATGCGCCCGCTGCGCAACGAGAAACTGACCCTATGGAAAGTCTATCCACTGGATCGATCTCTTATACTCGTCGCGCAGCAGCCGGCCGGCCGGGCCTCAGCTCGGGCGTTTTTCTTCGCCTTCGTGGCCGCCCCAGAAGCGCTTGATGCGGCCGAGGAAGCCTTCGCTTTCAGGGTGGCAATCGGCGCCGGAGCATTCCGTGAACTGACGGAGCAGTTCCTTCTGGCGGTTGGTCAGGTTCTGCGGCGTCTCGACGAACATCTCGACATAGAGGTCGCCGGTCTGACCGCCCTGGCGAACGCTGGGCATGCCCTTGCCGCGCAGGCGCAGTTTGCGGCCGGTCTGCGCGCCTTCCGGAATGGCC
>JBGSKU010000225.1:0-2510 GCA_041741055.1 Hyphomonas sp. | reverse complement strand
AGGCCGCCACGTTCAGCAGGCCGAGCGGGAAGTTCCAGATGTTCTGGCGCACAACCAGCCAGACGCAAAGCGCGCCGGTGACGAAGGCGCCCGCTTCCAACGCGCTGGCCGCGCCGGTGTGCCACGCCGCATAGCCGATGCCGGCCGTCGCCAGGATCAGCAGGCCGGGCAGCAGCGCCGCAAGGGTGAGCCCTCCGGAGGCCTCGCTGTTCATGTGGTCCCGCCTCCCTGCCGCTCATCCCGGCCAGAGCCGGGATCCAGTCCTTTCAAACGATATCGTGTCTGGTGCTGGACCCCGGCGTGCCGGGGTGAGCGGAAGTTGAAGGCGGCCGCGATCAGGCCTGCGACATCGCCTTTTCGAAGTTCTGCGCCACCTTCTCGATGAAACCTTCCGTGGTCAGATACCCCTGATCCGGGCCGACCAGCAGCGCGAGGTCTTTCGTCATGAAGCCGGCTTCCACCGTCTCCACGATGGTCTTCTCGAGCGTCTGGGCGAACTTGCGCACGTCGGGCGTCTCGTCCATCCGGCCGCGATGGTCGAGGCCTTGGGTCCAGGCGTAGATCGAGGCGATCGAGTTGGTGGAGGTGGCTTCGCCCTTCTGCCAGTTGCGATAGTGGCGCGTCACGGTGCCGTGTGCGGCTTCGGCTTCCACCGTCTTGCCATCGGGCGAGAGCAGCACGGAGGTCATCAGGCCCAGTGAGCCATAGCCCTGCGCCACGGTGTCGGACTGCACGTCGCCGTCATAGTTCTTGCACGCCCAGATATAGCCGCCGGACCATTTCATGCAGGCGGCCACCATGTCGTCGATCAGGCGGTGTTCGTAAGTGCCCTTGAAGGCGGCGAACTTGTCCTTGAACTCGGTGTCGAAGACTTCCTGGAAGATGTCCTTGAAGCGGCCGTCATAGGCCTTGAGGATGGTGTTCTTGGTCGACAGGTAGACCGGCCACTGGCGCTGCAGGCCATAGTTGAAGCTGGCGCGGGCGAAGTCGCGGATCGACTCGTCGAGGTTGTACATACCCATGGCGATGCCGCCCGAGGGGAAGTCGAACACTTCCTTCTCGATCACCTTGCCGTCCTTGCCTTCGAATTTCATCGTCAGCTTGCCGGCGCCCGGCACCACGAAATCGGTCGCCTTGTACTGGTCGCCGAACGCATGGCGGCCGATCACGACCGGCTTGGTCCAGCCCGGCACCAGGCGCGGGATGTTCGAGATCACGATCGGCTCTCGGAACACCACGCCGCCCAGGATGTTGCGGATCGTGCCGTTGGGGCTCTTCCACATCTTCTTGAGGCCGAATTCCTCCACGCGGGCTTCGTCCGGAGTGATCGTCGCGCATTTCACGGCCACGCCGTATTTCTTGGTGGCCTCGGCCGCGTCGACGGTGATCTGGTCGTCGGTTTCGTCGCGTTTCTGGATCGAAAGATCGTAATATTTCAGGTCGATATCGAGGTAGGGGTGGATCAGCTTGTCCTTGATGACCTGCCAGATGATGCGGGTCATTTCATCCCCGTCCATCTCCACAACCGGGTTTTTGACCTTGATCTTCGACATGTTTTAGAATCCTTGCGCTGAAACGGTTTGGCCCGGGCTATAGCAGATTGCTTACCCGCGTCAAAAAGGGCAAACGCGCGCAAGAACGGCCCCCGGCCGGCGTGCCTGCGCCGCCCCCGCCAGAGCCCGCTTGACCTCAGCCGCCCCCCCCGGCCACAAGCGCAGCTGGAGACCTCGCCCTTGGACCGTTTGACTGCCTTCTTCGTCACCCTGATCGGCTGCCTGTTTACCGCCGGCGGCGCGTTCATCCTGACCCGGGCGGACACGCCGGACGATATCGTCGTGGGCTGGATGGTCACCATGTTCTTCGGCGCCTGCGCGATGGTTGGCTTCACCATGTTGTTGCCCGCGCGAATGCCCAACGCCGGACCGGACGGGCGTATCGTCATTGCCCCCTCGCGATTGCGCGCCGCCATCTTCGCGCTGGCCGGTCTCGCGTTCGCCTTTGCCGGCGGCGTCATCGTGCAGCAGGGCCTTGCCCACGGTTTCACGCTCAAGATGGTCATCGGCAGCCTCGGAGTGCCGTTCGGGCTGGTGACGGCGGTCTTCACTGGCCGTCAGGCGTTCTCCCCAAAGCCAATGTACATCCTTGACTCCGACGGCGCCGAAAGCCTGCACGGCATCAAATGGCGCCTCGCCTGGGAAGATATCGCGGGCATCGGCCTCGCCGGCGTGCGCGACAACCGATTCCTAGTGTTCGAGACACGGCCCGATGTTCCCGACCCGCCCGGCCACCTTTCCAGCTTCAATCGCCGCTTCGGCCTGCCGCCCTATACGATCAGCCCCGGCGCCAGCGGGATTGCCGTCGAGCCGCTTGCCGAGCAGGTCTTGGCCTTCTGGGAAGCGCGCAACGGTTCGTCCGGACATCCATGACCGCGCCCGCCATCATCCTCCACACGCCGCAGCTCGGCGAAAATATCGGCGCGGCGGCCCGTGTGATGCGCAATTTCGGGCTGA
>JBGSKU010000224.1:0-4465 GCA_041741055.1 Hyphomonas sp. | reverse complement strand
ATGGCCGACCTGCGCGTCGGCGTCGCCGGAATCGGTGCAGGCGGTCCGGCACCTTTCTCGAAAGCCGACCGTTCGCGCTTCCTTTCCGCGCTCGATACGGCGCTGGTGGCGGCGAAGAAGGCTGCCGGCTGAGGCGGGCTGCACACTTGCCCTTAACGGGCAGCATGCTAAGGGCCGCAGATGAGCCAGATTACGCTGCACAAGGGGGATCTCCCCAAAGGTCTCAGCTTCGGCCCCGTCGTGGCGGTCGACACCGAAGCGATGGGGCTCAATCCGAACCGGGATTACCTCACCCTCGTCCAGCTGTCCTCCGGCGATGGCACGGCGCACCTGGTGCAGCTGACCCGCGATTTCGACTGCCCGAACCTGAAGGCGCTGATGACCGATCCCAAGGTGGTCAAGCTGTTCCACTTTGCGCGCTTTGATATCGCCATGATGCGCAAATGGATGGGGATCACGGTCGCGCCGGTCTGGTGCACCAAGATCGCGTCCCGGCTCGCCCGGACCTATACGGACCGCCATGGCCTCAAGGATGTCGCCCGCGAGATCGCCGGCATTGACATGTCCAAGGCCCAGCAGAGTTCCGATTGGGGCGCCAGCACGCTGTCGGACGCGCAGGTCCAGTATGCGGCCTCCGATGTGCTGTACCTGCACCAGATCAAGGCGGGACTGGAGGCCATGCTGGTGCGCGAGGGCCGTCTGGGGCTCGCCGAGGCCTGTTTCGGCTTCCTGCCGGTACGTGCGGAGCTCGACCTTGCCGGGTGGGGCGAGGAAGACATCTTCGCGCACAGCTGAACGCTGCCGCCCGCGCTTTCACTCCGGCGCCATCGCGGTTAAGCATAGGGCCTGAAACCATCGCAGGATCAGGCCGCCCACCATGGACGCCAGCCTTCACCACGACCCCGCCACGCTGTGGGCGCCCAAGCGCCAGCTGACGCTGGCTCAGGCGCGCCGCCGGTCGGAACGTGTGCGCTACCTGCGCTACGGTCTCGTCGGGGCCGCGGCGGTGTCGATTGGCCTGTTCCTGGGTTTCGTGTTCCGTAGCGCCGTCAGTCAGGATGCCCGTCCGCCGGCCGTTCGTGACGATGAGGCGGTGACGATGATCAATCCGCGCTTCACGGGGCGCGATTCGGAAGGCCAGGTGTTCACGATCACTGCTGATGCGGCCCAGCGCCGTCGCTCCGAGAATGGAGTGGTCGATCTCGTCAATCCGGTGATGCGGGACGCCAACGGCGCCGAACTGAAAGCCCCGACCGGCTTCTACGACCGCGAAAAGGGCGTGCTGGAGCTCTACGAAGACGTGAACATCCGCGACAGCGCCGGTTATGCCTTCTCGACCAAGGGCGCCCGCCTGATCCTCGGTGAGGACCGGGTGGAGGGACTTTCACCTTTGCAAGGCAAAGGCCCCCTTGGCGATATCGAGGCGGACTCGTATGAAATTCTCGATGGTGGCAACCGGATTGTCTTTACGGGCAATGTGCGCACTGTGATCTATCCTCAACCGGCCGAAGAGCCTGCAACGTCTGAAAGTGAGCAAGATGGCACTCCGTAAAGCCGCCGGCGCAGCCCTTGGACTGGCGATGATGGCCGCCCCGGCCGTCGCGCAGATCTCTTCGGAAGGCGGCCCGATCTATATCAATTCCGCTCGTACCGAGAGCCTCGAGAACGAGCGTAAGGTTCTGCTGGTGGGCAATGTCGACATCCAGCAGGGCACCGCACGCCTTCGAGCCGATACTGTGACCATCCGGTTCACCGGCAAGCCGGCCAAGCCAGGCAATTCCAGCATCGTCGGCGGGTTCGGACAGGTTGAGAATATCGTCGCTGAGGGTAACGTTTATTACGTGACGCCGGAGTTGAAGGCCAAAGGTGACCGCGGTGTTTACGAACTCGCGACAGACACGATCACGATGACCGGCAAGGTCGCCCTGATGCGTGACCGGGACGTCGCCGAGGGCGAGACCCTGCGCATGGAGGTCAAGAACCGCCGTACGACGCTGGAAGGCGGCACCGGACGCACACGGATGGTGATCGATCCGTCGAGCCAACCGCCTGAGAACCAGTGAATTTGATCAGACAGGTGAAACCGATCTTAAGCATGCCGGGTTAAGGCTGGGGGAGGCCGGAAAACGGCCGCAGAAGGATGGACAATCGGATGATCGAAGCGGCCGAAGGCCTGGTGGTTCAGAATCTTGCCAAATCGTTTGGCAAGCGCCAGGTCGTGCGCGACGTGTCCCTGTCCCTCGCCCGCGGCGAAGTTGTCGGCCTGCTCGGACCCAACGGGGCCGGCAAGACCACCTGTTTCTACATGATCATGGGACTGATCGGTGCCGATTCCGGCGCGATCTCCATCGACGGCGAAGATGTGACGCGCCTGCCGATGTACCAACGCGCCCGTCTGGGCGTCGGTTACCTGCCCCAGGAAGCCTCGATCTTCCGGGGCATGAGTGTAGAGGAAAATGTCATGGCTGTTGCGGAACTGGTCGAGAAAGACCGCTCCGCCTGCCAGGCCCAGGTCGACAGCCTGCTCAGTGAACTGCACGTGGAACACCTCCGCAAGCAGCCGGCCACCTCCCTCTCGGGCGGTGAACGGCGGCGGGTGGAGATTGCGCGCGCACTCGCATCGCGTCCGAGCTTCATGCTACTGGACGAACCGTTCACCGGCATCGACCCGCTGGCCATCTCCGACATTTCCGACCTTGTCCGCTTCCTGAAGCAGCGCGGCCTCGGCGTTCTCATCACGGACCACCAGGTCCGCGAGACGCTGCAGATCGTGGACCGGGCCTATGTGATGTATGATGGCGCTGTCCTCTTTGATGGCACGCCTGAAAACGTGCTGCGCAATGAAGACGTCCGCAGGGTCTATCTGGGTGAGCAGTTCGCCGCTTGATCTCAGGGGGCGCGGCCTATGGCCATGAAACATTCACTCGACATGCGCCAGGGCCAGTCCCTGGTCATGACGCCACAACTTCAGCAGGCGATCAAACTTCTCCAGCTGTCGAACCAGGAACTTGCCGAATTCGTCGAAGCCGAGCTTGAGCGCAATCCGCTGCTGCTCAAGGTCGAGGACGAGGGCGCGCCGGCTGTCGAGGCAGGCGAGCCGCAGCGCCGCGAGGAACTGTCGCTGGACGACCGTTCGGGGCAGGGGGAAGCCCGCGAACAACTCGATGCTCCGGGTGAGGACGTTTACGAACCCGGCACCGGCTCCGATGCCGGCGAACCGGTCAATGCTTCCGGCCCGTCGGCCACGACCGACTGGTCGAGTGCCGGCAGCGGCCAGCAGGCCTCTGAAGATTTCGACTACACTGCCAACCTCTCCAGCGATGTGACGCTGGCCGAACACCTGCACATGCAGCTGAATTTCGCGGGACTGTCGGACGTGGACCGCCTGATTGCGGCACGCCTGATCGACGAGACCGACGAGACCGGCTATCTGCGCGCCCCGCTCGACGATGTGGCCCGTTCGCTCGGCGCTGACATCGCGAATGTTGAAGCCGTGCTGCGCGTCTGCCAGGGGTTTGACCCGACCGGCGTGATGGCCCGCTCGATCCCGGAATGCCTGGCACTGCAGCTGAAGGATCGTGGCCGTCTCGACCCGGCCATGCAGGCGATGCTCGACAATCTCCACCTGGTCGCCAAGCACGACATCAAGGGCCTGATGCATGTGTGCGGTGTCGACAAGGCCGACATTCAGGACATGCTGCTGGAATTGCGCCGGCTGTCGCCCAAGCCCGGCGCGGGCTTTTCCAGCGACACGACCGTTGCGGTGGCACCGGACGTTTATGTCCGTGAGCTGCCGAACGGCATGTATGCTGTGGAACTGAATTCCGACACGCTGCCGCGTGTGCTGATGGACAAGGCCTATTATGCCGAAGTCACGGCGCTGCCGATGCGCGAGAAGGAGAAGGAGTTCATCTCCGAATGCGCGGCCTCGGCGACCTGGTTGATCAAGTCGCTCGACCAGCGCGCCCGTACGATCCTGAAAGTGGCGAGCGAGATCGTCCGCCAGCAGGATGGGTTCTTCGCGCATGGTGTGGCGCACCTGCGGCCTCTCAACCTCAAACAGGTGGCGGATGCGATCGAGATGCATGAATCGACCGTCAGCCGCGTGACCACCAACAAGTACATGGCCACCCCGCGCGGGCTGTTCGAACTTAAATACTTCTTCTCCGCCTCGATCCCCGCCACCGGCGGCGGCGAGGCCCATTCGGCCGAAGCCGTCCGTCACCGGATCAAGCAGCTGATCGATGAGGAGGCGGCCGATGACGTCCTGTCGGACGACCAGATCGTCGAGATCCTCACCGGGTTCGGCATCGACATCGCCCGCCGCACGGTGGCGAAGTACCGCGAAAGCCTGAACATTCCCTCGAGCGTCCAGCGCCGCCGGATCAGCCGCGCCGAGATGTAGGCGCAATCGCCTGCGGGCGATGAGCGGTCTTTGCCTCCCGGCGCCCGCCCTCGTGCTTCG
>JBGSKU010000223.1:0-2417 GCA_041741055.1 Hyphomonas sp. | reverse complement strand
CGACCTTGCCGCCCTGACGCCCAGCGAACAGGCCGCCCGCCGCCAGCTGGCGCTCGCCGACCAGCTGAGCCGCAAGGTGTTCTGGACCAATCCGTCCGCCCGGGCGGTCGTCCATATCGAGTCCACAGACGATCCATCCGGAACCACCGGGTTCCGGGATGTGGTGAAGCGCCTGACCGGCTTTGACCCGCTGGTGATCGGATTGACCACCTGTAGCGAAACGGATGAACGCCCGGCCTACCTGCCCTCGCTCGGCGATGAGGCGGGATCGGCCCCGCGGGCGGACCTGGTCTTCGCCGTACCGCGCGAGACCCTGAAGGATGGCCGCCTGGTCTCCAGGCGCGCCCGATCTGACACCCCCGTGGCCCTGCCTGACACCTTCCTGACCCAGGACCGGCCCGTTCTGGTCGAAGCCCGGCGCCTGCATGAACCCGATCTGGCCGTGCCGGAGGACCGCCTCTTGTTGCTTCCGGGCGACCGGCTGCCACTGATCCTGCCCCCCGGCGAGTACCGGATTGAAGCCTGGACGCGGGACGGCCCCTTGAACACGCCGGTCCGGGTCCAGGTCAGCCCGGTTTGACGCCGGTTCGAAGCGGGCCTAGGTTTTTGGCAAATATATCAAGCGCCTGAAGGTGTTCCCGACACAGGCGCGCCTTGCTGCACGAAGGACAACCAGAATGAAGATCCGGGCATTTCTCCTGGCGTTGACGATTGTATCGGCCGCCCCGGCCCTCGCCGCCCCTGAAGCCCCCGCTGCCGAAAAGGCCGAAACCGGCGCCAAGCCGGTTCCCGAACCGGTAATGTTCACCACGACACATACAGGCACCTTCGGAGGCCAGAAGATCACCTACCGGGTGGAAGCCGGCGAAACGCAGATCCGGAACAGCGAGGGCGAGCCAGCCGCGAGTCTCTTCACGATCGCCTATATCCGCGAGAATGCCAGCGGGCCCCGCCCCGTCTCTTTCGTGTTCAATGGTGGCCCGGGATCGGCCTCGGTGTGGCTGCACCTGGGCCTGCTTGGCCCGAAACGGGTGCAGGTCGCGAGCGATGCGGACGCAGATGACGGCGCTGCGCCCTACACCCTGCTCGACAATCCTCTGTCGATCCTTGACGTGACCGACCTTGACTTCATCGATCCGGTCGGGACCGGTTACAGCCGCGCCATCGGCCAGGGTGAGGACAAGGATTACTGGAGCGAGGACGGCGATGGCAGCTCGATTGCCGAATTCATCCGGATCTGGCTGACTGATCACAAGCGCTGGAATGCACCGAAATACCTGATCGGCGAAAGCTTCGGCACCACGCGCGCGGCCTATCTCGCGCACCGCATGATCACCGGCGAAGTGGACATTGCGTTCACTGGCCTCGTGATGATCTCTCAGGCGCTGGACTATGAAGGGTCAACGTCGGCCCACGACAACGTCTATTCCTACATCACCTATCTCCCCAGCATGGCGGCGACCGCGCAGTATCATGGCAAGGCGGGCATCGGCGTGCCGCAAGCGACCTTCCTCGCCGAGGCCCGCGCCTTTGCGCGCGATGAATACGGCCCCGCCCTGCTCAAGGGCGCCCGGCTGAAACCGGATGAGCGCGCGCATATCCGCGACCGCCTTGCCTACTTCACCGGCCTCGACCCGGCCTATATCGAGACCTCCGACCTGCGCATCCTGATGCACCGGTTCCAGAAGGAATTGCTGCGTGATCAGGGCGTTGCGCTCGGCCGGCTCGATGGGCGCTATCTCGGCGACGAGGCCGACGATGCCGCCGAAGGCCCCGACTCCGATGCCTCCGGCTATGCGGTGGGATCGGCCTACAATGCGCTGATGAACCACTACCTTTCAGCCGATCTGGGGGTCACGATGGACCGGCCCTACAGGGTTTCGAGCGAGGAAGCGGGAAACAACTGGAACTTCAGCGACGCGCCGGAAGGCGAGTATTCCGAGCCACATTACGTCAATGCCGGCCGCAAGCTGTCGACCGCGATGCGGCAGAACACGGCAATGAAGGTGTGGGTGGCGAGCGGCTATTTCGACCTGATCACGCCCTTCTTCGACTCCGAGATCACGTTTGGCCGCTATGGTATCCCGCAGGACCGCGTGGCGATGACCTACTACCAGGCCGGCCACATGATGTACCTGAACGAAGGCGCCCTCGCCGCCCTCGCAGCAGACTTGCGCACCTTCTACGCCGGCAAGCTCGAAGACGCGCAGCCGGATTAGGATTGAGCATGCGACGGCCGTCCAACGAACTGGGCGCTTAAGCGAACGACCGCTTTTGGCCGAGGCTGTGTAAAAACGGCGAAGCAGTTCATGGTTCCCGGCATGGTCTCGGGAGGTTTTGATGAAGCGGTTTGTCGAAGGTGTTGCGCGCGATCAGGGCGGTTTGTTTCCGGCGCATCTGGAAGATTTCATCGCTGA
>JBGSKU010000222.1:0-3541 GCA_041741055.1 Hyphomonas sp. | reverse complement strand
CAGAATTCGCGCGTCACGGCATGGGGCAGGTCGGCGCGCGTGTAGGATTTCGGCGTTCCCTTCGTGTAGCGGAAGCCGGCCGCCGGCATTGCCATGAAGTCATTCGCCTGCCCGCCCGTGATGTATTGGCATTCGCGGCAGTGGCATTCCGCCTTCATGATCGGCTCACCCTCGGCTTCGTAGCGAAGCTCTTTGCAATAGCATCCACCTTCCAGTTTCATTTTCTTCCTCCCTTGAAGCCCTTGGCGACGACATAGATTTCGGGGCTACCGGTCCGGCTGGCTGGCGGCTTGATGTGTTTCACCGTCTGGAAATGCGCCTTCAGCGTGGTGAGCAGATCTTTTGTCGTGCCGCCCTGAAAGACTTTTGAACAGAAGGATCCGCCCGGCGCGAGGTGCGCAATGGCAAAGTCCACGGCAAGCTCAACCAGCGCGACGGTGCGCAAGTGGTCGGTCTGCTTGTGACCGGTCGTGTTGGCCGCCATGTCCGACAGGATCAGATCCGGCGGCCCGCTGAGCGCGGCCAAGACTTTTTCGACGTCCGCCGGATCATTGACATCGCCGAGGAAGATCGTGGCCCCGTCAATCGGCTCTACCGGGAGAAGGTCGATGCCGACCACTTCGCCAGCGCCCTTGTGCAGGGCAACCTGCATCCAGCCACCCGGCGCACAGCCGAGATCGATGACACGCTGGCCGCGTTTCAGGATGTGTGCCGCCTCGTCAATTTCCAGCAGCTTGTAAGCGGCTCGCGAGCGGTAGCCGGCATCCATGGCCTTGCGGACATAGGGGTCTTGCAGCTGACGCTCGATCCACTTCTTGGAGCTCTCGGTGCGCGCGTTGCGCGCGATTACCTTTCGCTCGGTGGTGCTACGGCCGGACCCAGGCTTCTCGGTGGTCGGCTTTTTCCAGCGCCGCTTTTCTTCATCCGACATCGCCACCTCCGCCGGCTGGTCTGCGCTTCTTCGGGCGCCTGCGCCGTTGCGGCCGACTCCCATGCATCATGGACAATAGAACGCCTTCGCGCAGACCGCGATCAGCAACGCGCAGTTTGTGCGCGTCGAACACTTCCCAGACTGCTTCCATGATTGCGCATCCGGCCAGCATCAGGGGCGCGCGTTCCTCACCGATCGTGGGCAGTTTTGCGCGCCCGGCGACGCCGAGTTCGCGCAGAAGGGTCATCGTCGCGGCGCCGTCCGCCCGCGACAGCCAGCTGCCATCCACCTTGTCGCGCCGGTAACGGTCCAGCTTCAGGTGAACCCCTGCAAGGCAGGTGACGGTACCGGATGTGCCGATCAGGTAGCCTCCGTCCTCAGAGAGGCGCTGCGCGACCGCAGGAAGCCCGGGCCAGCTTCGCACCTCGGTTCGCGCCCGTTCAAGCATGGCCGGCCAGATGGCGGTCTCGTCGGAGAGGTCGAATGCTTCGGACAGCGTAACCACGCCCACCTTGAGGCTGGTCCAGTCGATGATCGGCGCATCTCGCAGGATGCCAGCCAGCCCGCCGGATTTGGTTGCCCGCGCGTCCACCAGCGAAAGCTCGGTTGAACCGCCGCCGACATCCACCACAAGCACCGATTTGGTATCCGCCTCGATCAGGTCGTAGCACCCGATGGTTGCGAGGCGGGCTTCTTCCTTTGCGCCGATCACCTTGAAGGTCAGGCCAGTTTCCGACTGGACACGGCGAATGAAATCGGCGCCGTTCGAGGCCTTGCGACAGGCTTCTGTCGCGATGCAGCGCACCCGTCCGACTCCATGATGTTTCAGCTTGTTCCGGATCGCGTGCAGGGCGCTCATGGCGCGCTCCACAGCGGCATCCGAGAGGCGGCCAGAGTCGTGCAGGCCTTCGCCCAAACGGGCGATCTGGGAGTAGGAATCCACGACGCGGAAGGACTGCCCGCGGGGCTCCGCGACCAGCAATCGGCAGTTATTCGTGCCTAGATCGACCGCTGCATAAAGCGGCCGCCCCCTTTGGGAACCGGGCAGGCCGCGTCTGCGACCGCCGGTTCCGTCTTTTTTGTCAGCCATGGTGTGGCCCGAAATCGAAACTTGAGGCATTCTCTAGCACAGGAGCGGACAATGACCAGACGACGTGGACCTTCATCATGGCTGCGTGCCTGGTTTGGCCGTAAGCCCGCAGCGCCGCGTGAGCCTTTGGTGCTGACGGACCGCATTGATGAGCGCTACCGGTATGGCGCGATTTCCAAGCACATCGCCAAATTCCAGATCGGGCAGGTTGTAAGGCACCGGATTTTCGCGTTCCGGGGGATTATTTTCGACGTCGATCCTCAATTCGCCAATACGGACGAATGGTACGAATCCATCCCGGAAGAAGTTCGCCCGCGCAAGGACCAGCCGTTCTACCACCTGTTCGCCGAAAACGAGCGCACGCATTACATCGCTTATGTGTCGGAGCAGAACCTGGTGGCGGACGATTCCGACCTGCCGCTGAGCCATCCCGACATTCCGGAATGGTTCGACGTGACCGGCCGCGGGACGTACGAGCTGAAAAAGCAATCGACCAACTGAACGGCCGGGGCAGGGCCCCTGCCCTAGTTCGGAATTCCGCCCGGATCGTGCTCTCCTGACAAGATGGCGGCGACTTCGTCCCAGTGCGCCAAGGCCTCGACGTCGCCCATGGCCGCGACTTCGGCAGCGCGCAGCGTGGCGATGACGACGGCATCATCGCCGTATTGCTTGAACAAAGCGGCCGCGACCTGAGCAGCCTGGCTCATGCGCCCGTCCTTGAGCGGGCGATGGTGGAGGTGGTCGAGTGACCCGGCACGATCGGCACGACCACAACCTCGCCGCCTCGGGCTTCGACGAAATCGGCCCCGACAATGGTCTCGCGCGTGTAATCGCCGCCCTTGATCAGGATATCGGGCTTCAGTGCCGTGATCAGGTTCAGAGGCGTGTCTTCCTGGAAGATCACCACGCCATCGACGGAAGCTAGGCCGCACAACACCTGCGCGCGCGACTCCGCATCGTTGATCGGCCGTTCCGGACCCTTGAGGCGCTTGACGGATGCGTCCGAATTCAGGCCGACAATCAGGCGGTCGCACCGGCTGCGGGAGTCCTCAAGTACGCGGATGTGTCCGGGGTGCAGGATGTCGAACACGCCGTTGGTGAAGCCGATGCGAAGCCCCCCTTCCCGCCAGCGCTCGATCTGCCCCACCATCGCATCAACCGAGAGGGTGCCGGCCTTGCCAGACCATTGTTCGAGCGCCGCCGCATCGAGCAGTTCGGCGGCGGTAACGGTCGCCGTGCCGGACTTTCCGACAGCAATACCAGACGCAAGGATCGCGACCTGGACTGCTTCGTGCAGATGTGCGCCCGCGACCACCGCCATAGCCAGTGCCGCGAGGCTCGTGTCGCCGGCGCCAGAGACGTCAAACACCTCGCGCGCCTTGCCGCTGACGTGCTCAAGGACGCCGCCGTCTGCGATGCAAGACATGCCCTGGGCGGCGCGGGTGACGATGATCGCCTTGGCGGGAAGCGTCGCTTGCGCCGCTTGAAGGGCGCGCTCCACATCGGGCGTCGAGCCGGTG
>JBGSKU010000221.1:0-2305 GCA_041741055.1 Hyphomonas sp. | reverse complement strand
ATCTTCATGTACTCGCGCCATTTCTGCGGTTCGCTCATGTTCCAGGCCGTCAGCATCAGCAGGCCGGCGAGCGCGGGCAAGGCCAGCTCGCCCGCAAGCGGCGCGGCCAACATCATCACCAGCAGGATCGTGGCCGCATGGACGATTCCGGCAACCGGTGTCTTGCCGCCTGCCTTCACGTTTGTGGCTGTGCGGGCAATCGCACCCGTCGCCGGCAAGCCGCCGAACAGGCTTGAGCCGATATTCGCGGCGCCCTGCGCAATCAACTCCGCATTCGGACGATGCCGGCCTTCGATCATCCGGTCGGCCACCATGGCCGAGAGCAGCGATTCCACGCCCGCCAGGAAGGCGATGACGAACGCCGATGGCAGGAGTTCCTGCAGGCGCGCGAAGGTGATTTCCGGAATGCCCGGCATCGGCAGGTGATCCGGCAGCGCGCCGAACCGGTCCGCAATCGACTCGACCGGCCAGGCGAACAGCACCGCCGCCGCAGACGTCAGCCCCACCGCCACAACAAGACCCGGCCATTTCGGTGCGAGCCGGCGGAACAGGACAATCAGCCCGATGGTGGCGAGCCCTGTTCCGAAGGCGAACAGGTTCAAGGTATCGCGCGCCGCCCACAGCGCGGGCAGCTTGTGCAGGAAATCGGCCGGAAGGTTTGCGATCTGAAGCCCGAGCAGGTCCTTCAGCTGGCTGGTCGCGATGATCACCGCGATGCCCATGGTGAACCCGTTGACCACGGCTTCGGGAATGAACTGGATCAGGTTTCCGGCCCGGAAGAAGCCCGCAACGAGCAAGATCGCGCCCGCCATCAGCGTGGCCAGCACGAGGCCGTCATATCCGTGATGCGCGATGACACCGTAGACGACCACGATGAAGGCGCCGGTCGGCCCGCCGATCTGCACGCGGCTGCCGCCCAGCAGCGAGATCAGGAAGCCGGCAACAATCGCAGTGACGAGGCCCTTCGCCGGGTCAGCGCCGGACGCAATGGCGATCGCAAGGCTGAGTGGCAGCGCCACCATGGCGACCGTCACACCCGCAAACACATCGGCCGCGAACAGCGGCCAGGTGTAGGTCTTCAGCGTGGTCAGCAGTTTGGGTTTCATCGGCGCTGGCGGGCGGGGGCATTGGGCCAGCGTCCGTACTTGATGTGTCCGTTAGCAAACCGCACCCCGAGGCGCAACATGATCTGCCGCGCCGGCATACCGGCGCAGACAGGTTCCGCGCCGCCTTCCCCGATCCGGAGAATGCGGCTGGAACCTGTCAATCGTGCCGGTGCCGGGGCCTATTCGGCCTGGTAGTGGCAGTTGGACGAGTAACCGCCGCTCGGCGTCACCGTTTCCTTGCTGCCCTTGTTGCAGCCAGCGAGTTCATTCTTGAACATCTGGGCCTTGGCCGGATGCGGCGCGCCTTCAGGCAGCGTGCCGTTGTCTTGGTAGATGTAGCTGACCAGCACACCATTCTCGTCGCGCTTGATCACATTGTGCCAGGTGCACTCTGCGTCGAAGGTATAGTTGCCCTCCGCATCGCGCACGAGACAGCCGGTGCCCTTGTCAGTGGTGGCTGCGGTCACCGGCTTGTCCGGCGCTGCCATGGCGATGCCCGATGCGGCGAGCGCCAGAGCGCTGAGCAAACCAAGCTTGCCTGCGGAAACTCCGCAGACGGAAAATCTCTTTGTCATGGTATTTCCTCCCTTGTTTCAACGGCGGGCGAATGTTTTCCCTGCCGTCGATGAAAAAGAGGCACTGATGCACGCCCGCGTCCAGTTGCAACTTGTCCACCCAAAGTCACCCAAGGTGCGGATTCGCCGGTGGGGGCGAGGTACAAGCCGGCTCGAACAAAATGCAGCGGCGCTCACATCGGGTTTTCATCCTGCCACTGGTCGATGTCCTTGAGACAAGCCTGATCATAGGCCGGACGGCCATCATATCCGGTGTCCCGGCTGCGGCAGGACGATTCCGCCGCAAGATCCGCAATTACATTTTGAACGAACGAGGCGCAGCCGCCGAGCGACAGACAGCCGGCGAGCAGACCGGCTCCAAGGATCTTTCGGGGAAGTTTCACAGGCGTGTCTCCATGTCCCCCAAGTCTGAGGATAACATGGCGCAGGGCGCCGGAAAATCAGGTCTGAACAGGCCTGTCAGGCGCGCCAGACCGCCCCGCCGCCCGCGCTGCCATCAGGCAGGAGACTGCGATGCGCAACGCCGTAGACGCGCGCCTCGCCGATCACGAACGCCATGCAGCCTTCCGGGAACACGGCGCGGAACGCGGCGTCGAGCACATTGAGGCCACCCGCGAAGGCGCC
>JBGSKU010000220.1:0-1612 GCA_041741055.1 Hyphomonas sp. | reverse complement strand
GGACCGGTTGATGCGCGACCCGGTCCACGGCGGCTATGCGGAGGTTCTGCCTGCCCCCGCCACGCGCCTCCAGAATCCGCACATGCACCTGCTGGAGGCTTGCCTTTCGTTGCACCGGTCAGACCCTGCCGGCGGCCACCTCGCCCGCGCCGCTGAAATCATCGGCCTGTTCGACACGAAATTCACCGCTGGCCCGGGCGGCCTGCTGGGTGAGAAATTCGCGGCCGACTGGTCGTCGCCCGAAGGCGACGCCGCCCGGATCGTCGAGCCCGGCCACCAGTTCGAATGGGTCTGGCTGCTGCACACCTGGTCGCGCCTCGTTCAGAAGCCGCTGCCGGAGGCGGCCGTCCAGCTCTACACGTTCGGCGTCTCCACCCTCGATGCCGCCGGGCGTGCTTGCCAGGAAGTCACCCGCGACGGCGCGGCCCACGATCCCTCGCGCCGCACCTGGCCCCAGACCGAAGCGCTGAAAGCCCATCTTGCCCTGTACGAACAACGCGGCGAAGCCCGC
The DNA here is from genome assembly GCA_041741055.1 of Hyphomonas sp. GTDB lineage: Bacteria > Pseudomonadota > Alphaproteobacteria > Caulobacterales > Hyphomonadaceae > Hyphomonas. The sequence continues at coordinate 1,101 of JBGSKU010000220.1, read as the reverse complement.
TTTGCCGCCGCCGCCTGCCGCAGCTTCGATGTGTTGATGGACGAGTTCCTCACTGAAGACGGCGGCTGGATCGACCATTTCAGCGCGGACGGCGCGGTACTCGCCAAGGACATGCCCGCCTCCACCGGCTATCATGTCGTGCTCGCCTTCGCCGAACTCATCCGCATCATGGATGCTTGAAATCCTTCACTTTTGGAACGCATAAGGCGCCAACTTCCGCGCCCAACCGATCAGGATCCGCATGACCAAGCTTGTTCTCATCCGCCACGGACAATCCGCCTGGAACCTCGAAAACCGCTTCACCGGCTGGTGGGACGCCGACCTCACGGCCCAGGGCGAAGCCGAAGCGCGCGCTTCCGGCAAACTGCTGGCCGGGCTCGACGCCGATTTCCGCGCCGGGTTCACCAGCGTGCAGACCCGCGCCATCCGCACCATGTGGCTCGCCCTCACCGAGATGAAGCGCGTCTGGTTGCCGCTGGAAAAGGACTGGCGCCTGAACGAGCGCCACTATGGCGGGCTGACCGGCCTCGACAAGGCCGAGACGGCGGCAAAGCACGGCGAGGAACAGGTCCACATCTGGCGCCGCAGCTACGACATCCCGCCCCCGCCGCTGGAGACCGGCAGCAAGTATGACCTGTCGGCCGATCCGCGCTATCGCGGCATCGCCATTCCGGACACGGAAAGCCTGAAGACCACGCTTGAGCGCGTGCTGCCCTATTGGGACGCCCGCATCGCGCCCGAACTCGCCGCCGGCAAGGACACGCTGATCGCTGCACATGGCAACTCGCTGCGCGCGCTCGTCAAACACCTCTTCAAGGTGCCGGACGAAACCATCACCAGCGTCGAGATCCCGACCGGTAATCCCCTGCTGATCGAACTCGATGCCAGCCTGAAGCCGGTCTCGGTGCGCTATCTCGACCAGGCCCGCGCACAGAAACTGCCGGCCCTGCCATGAGCAAGCGCTGCGACCAGCGCCGCATGGGCCGCGCGCTGGCGCTGGCGGGTCTCAACCAGGGCCTGACCGGGCCGAACCCGTCCGTAGGCTGTGTGATCGTTGACGCAGAGGGGCATATCGTGGGCGAAGGCGTCACCGGCCATGGC
>JBGSKU010000219.1:0-2606 GCA_041741055.1 Hyphomonas sp. | reverse complement strand
AGGAACACGCCACCAGGTGGCTATGGACTTACAACAACCAGCGCCCGAACATGGGCATCGGCGGCATCACCCCCGCCATGAAACTGAAACTTGCCGCGTGAAGTCCAGAAATCCGGCCGCTTAAAAATGGGATGATTACCAAAGCGCCCCGGCAAGGCCGGGGCGCTTCGGGTCAGGGGCCTCAGGAGGCTTTCACCGTGGCGATCCACTGGTCGACTTTCCGGCTCAGCACGTCAAGCGGCAGGGCGCCGCCACCGAGCACGGTGTCGTGGAAGGCGCGGATGTCGAACTTGTCGCCCAGCTCGGCTTCGGCTTTCGCACGCAGCTGCTGGATACGGATCATGCCGATCTTGTAGGCCGTCGCCTGGCCCGGCGTCACGATGTAACGCTGAACTTCGGAGCGGGCCTGCTGCTCGGTGATGGCCGAGTTGTCGAGGAAGTATTGCACCGCCTGATCTTCCGTCCAGCCTTTCGAGTGGAGCCCGGTATCGACCACCAGACGGATCGCGCGCCAGACTTCAGAGCCGAGGCGGCCGAAATCCGAATACGGATCGACATAGGTGCCCGGCATCTCCTTGGCGAGTTTCTCCGAATACAGACTCCAGCCCTCCGAATAGGCCGTGAAACCGGCCTGGGTGCGGAATTTCGGCACGCTGGTCAGCTCCTGCGCGATCGCGATCTGCATGTGGTGGCCCGGCAGGCCCTCGTGATACGCAATCACTTCCAGCTCTCCCTTCGGCATCGCCTTCATGTCCGACAGGTGGGCGTAGTAGACGCCCGGGCGCGAACCATCCGGCGTGCCCGGATAATAGTGCTGGGCGGCGCCCGGCTGTTCGCGGAACGCTTCGACGCGTTTCACCACCAGATCGGCCTTCGGCAGGATTCCGAAATAGTCCGGCAATTTGGTCTTGATGTTGTTGATCGCGGCGGTGGCGTCCGCGATATAGGCCTCGCGGCCTTCATCCGTATCCGGATAGTAATGGCGCCGATCATCCTTGGCGTCGCGGATGCTCGTGAAGAATTCATTCAGCGTGCCCGTGAAGCCGACCTGCTGTTTGATCGCTTCCATCTCGCCATGGATCCGGTCGACTTCCGACAGGCCCAGTGCATGGATCTCGTCAGCCGTCATGGTCGTGGTGGTCATGCCCGCCAGCATGAAGTTGTAATAGGCTTCGCCGTTCGGCTGGAGGTTTGCGCCCTGCGGCCCCTTGGGGTCCGGCGAATTTGCCATGTCGGCGGTGCAGAAGGCGATCAGGTCGTTGTAGAAGGTCAGGAACGGACCCTTCAGCGCGGCTTCCGCCTCGGCCGTCATCTCGGCGGCGGCTTCAGGTGTCGTTTTGCCCTCATCGACCAATTTCTGAACATCGGCCTTGAAGTCGGCAAAGATCGCCGAGTCGGGACCGTCCGTGAACGGTGCACCGGTGATCACCTTCTTCGACTGGTCGATCACGCCTTCATAGGCAAACTTCGGCGCGTGCACGCCTTTGGCAGCGTTCTCTTTCGTGATCGTCAGTGCATCCTGCAGCGCCGTGGCAGCGGCCGTGTAGCGCTTGACCAGTGCGCGGGCATCGGCCTCCTCATCGACGGCATGGAACTGCATCAGGAAGGTCGGCGCAAAACTCTGCACGCCGCTCATCTGGTCGAAGATGAACCCGTTCTGGCGATAGGCCACGCTCGCGACCGCGCGGTCGTTCTGGTAGACCCAGAGGTCATAGGAATCCTGATCGGTCGGCGACAGCTGATCGTAGGGAAACTTCGCCTTCATCTCTTCGGTCGCGGCATTCATCCAGGCCAGCTGCTCATCGGCGCAGGCGAAGGTGAAACAGTCGATCTGGTCATTCTTGTCCTTGCGGCCCAGGAAGGTCATCTGGATCGGGCTGAACTGCAGCTGCTCCTCATACTTGGCATCGAACCAGGTGTTCAGTTCCTTGCTCAGTTCTTCGGGGCTGACCGCGGCCGCCTTGGCAGGGTCGGTGGCGGGATTGGGCGCGCAGGCGCCGACGACAAACATCAGCGCAAGCGCCGATACGGCAGTACGGAACATGGGGATCTCCTCCGGACGTCTTTCCGTTTAACGATAAAACCCCGTACTCTCCCGACCCCCCCGCGTCAATCGCAGGCGAATTGGCAAGCCCGAAATCCCCCGCTAAGCAGGGTCATGACCGAACCCCGCTCCCCGTCCGCGCCCCGCTCCATCCGTCTTGGCACCCGGGGTTCGCCCCTGGCGCTGGCGCAGGCCCATCAGATCGCTGGCAGCCTCAAAGACGCCTCCGGCGGCGCCATCACCGCCGAGATCGTCACCTTCACCACGACCGGCGACCAGCTCACCACGGAGCGCCTGATCAATTCCGGCGGCAAGGGCCTGTTCACCCGCGAGCTCGACGAGTCGCTGACGCGCGGCGACATCGACATCGCCGTCCACAGCCTGAAGGACGTGCCCGCCCAATTGCCGGACGGCCAGGTATTTGTCGCCTTCCCCCACCGCGAGGATCCGCGCGACGGTTTCGTGTCGAAGAAGGCGGCCTCGCTGCACGACCTGCCGAAGGGCGCCCGCCTCGGCACTGCCTCGCTGCGCCGCGAAGCCCAGGCGCTTTCGCTGCGGCCGG
>JBGSKU010000218.1:0-3597 GCA_041741055.1 Hyphomonas sp. | reverse complement strand
GCGCCGCGATCGTGCTGACCTTTCGCGCGCCGGAGTCGGGCGCCGGCCGGCTCTGCAATTGGGCGGATGCGTGCATTACTCGGCGCCCCCGGTGCCGGTCGATGCCAGTTCCTTGGTCTGGCCTTCGTTCAGGGCCTTCACGGCATTGACCGCGCGCACGCCCGACGTGGACTCCACCTTGCGCGAATTGGGCAGATCCACGTCACGGTCCGATTGCGCGGCAATGTTGGCGCGCGTGGCCCCGCCCAGCACGTAGCGATCCTGGGCATCGAATGACGCACAACCGCCAAGCAGCCCGAGCACGAAGAGAAGTGAGATCGATTTTATGGTTTTCATGATGATCAGTTCCCCGAAATCTGCATGGGCTCGCCGGCGGTCCGGCCGAACAGCAACAGCTCGGCTTCGGTCGGCTCGGTGAAGCTGTCGAGCGGCGATGCCAGCTGGTCCGGATGCGGCGCGGGCTGAACAAGCCTCGGCGTGACGATGATCACCAGTTCGCTCTCGTTGCGCTGATAGCGCTTCGACGAGAACAGCGCGCCGAGGATCGGCACGTTACCCAGCCAGGGCGTCTGGCGGATGTCGTTCGAATAGTTGTTCTGCAGGAGGCCCGCCACCGCAAAGGCCTGCCCGTCATGCAGCTCCACCGTCGTGTCTGCACGGCGCACCGAGATTCCCGGAATTTCAATGTTGGATGCGCGGATGCCGTTCGCCTTGTCGAGCGCCGACACTTCCGGACGCACCCGCAGGTTCACGAGCCCCTCGCCGAGTACGGTCGGCGTAAAGTCCAGGCTGACACCGAATTTCTTGAACTCGACCGTGATCTGATTGTCCTTGTTGGACACCGGAATCGGAAACTCACCGCCCGCGAGGAAGCTGGCCGTGTCACCCGACAGCGCCACGAGGTTCGGTTCGGCCAGTGTACGGATCACGCCCTTCTCTTCGAGCGCACGGATGCGGACGTCGATGTTCTCGCCGCCGAGGTTTGTGAACAGCGCAACTGTCTTTTCCGCAAGACCGGAAATCGTGCCGCTTTCGGTCGCGGACTGGAAATCATTGGCGTCGATCGTGTTGCCGAAGCCGATCTCGCGCACCGCGCTTCGGCTGGCTTCCAGGAAGCGCACCTCGAGGAGCACCTGCTGGCTCTGGCCGACGGTCAGCCCATTGGCGACACCGCCCGGCACATAGCGCTCGGCGACTTGCAGGGCCATTTCGGCAGCGCCTGCAGTCGTCACGCGGCCATCGAGGAATACGCCGTCATGCACCGGATAGACTTCGATCGGTTCACCCGGCAGGAGGCGCTTGAGATCTTCGCGCAACTCTTCGAGGCCGAGCTTGACGTCGATCTCGATCAGTTCGGCAATCGCGCCCGAGGAATTGTAGAGCAGCACGGTCGTCGTGCCCGGCGTCTTGCCGCGCAGGAAGAAAGACCGGTTCGATGTTGCCATGGCTTCGGCAATCTCGGGGTCGGCGACCACGATGGTTGCAAACGTGGCGTCGGCTTCCACGACAGCGGATTGTCCGCGCCGCACTTCCAGCCGCTCGGCACCTGCGACCGCCAACCGCTGCGTCCACGCGGCCGCAACCGGCGCGAGACAAAGGCACGCAAGGATTGCGGCTGATATGATCCGTACAGGGCGCATCAGCGTTTTTCCTCCGTTTTAGGTTCGGCGCGCGCAATCGGCGCGGTGATCTTCACGTCACTTTCGCCATTGATGACGCGCACGGTCGTTGTCACAGGCGCGCTCCGGCCCGTCCTGGGCTGAACGACCGGTTTCACCCTCACAGGCTTTTCCGGCTCCTGCGCCACAACGATGGCTTCCTCTTCCCGGCTGATCAGGGCCAGGCCCAGCGCAGCACGCTGGCTGGCCGCGCCGAGCACCAGGGCGTCGTCGGGCGTCACTTCGAGGGTTACGGTCTGGGAAGGTTTGGCGCCTTCCATGTTCTGTTCGAAGGACTGGTCCACGGCCAGCACCTTCACATGGCGCAACACGGGGCGCGCGAGGATGTTGGCCGAGATGCGCGCGCCTTCGGACCGGCCATTGGCGTCTTCCAGCTCCATGAATTCGTTAACGTCGACCCGGTCTCCCGGTAACACAAAGCCGGAAACGCCGGTGTCATTGCGCACGACGATGGAGACAGCCCGCATGCCCGGCGTGATGCTGGCGGCCAGGGTCAGTACGGCGCCGGTATTGTCGATTTTCGGCAACAAAAGCGGGTCGCCCGGCACCATCAGTCCGCGCGAATAGGCTTTCGGGCCCAGATCCGACACGTTGCGCAGTGCGCCTTCCGGCACCGCCCGCTCCGGCCACTCGACTTCCTTGACAAATTTCGGATCAATCAGCGCGCCGGGCTCGACTGTGGATGTCATCACCAGCACCGTCGTCATCGCGACGGCCGGCACCGGGCTGGCTTGCGCGTCTGGCGCCTTGTCGGAAATCAGGCCGCGGCCGAAGAAGATGGCGCCAGCGCCAAGTGCGACGGAAACGCCAAGGCTGATAAGCGGTGTGGCCTTCATTTTGGATGCCCTCGTCCAGGCAGCATTCTGCTACCATCAGCCTGCATCCTTAATGACGGGGTGATAAAGCCCGTTGAAGGTCAATGGGAGAATCTGGTCCGCAGGCGGAAGATGCGATTAACCATGCCGAAAGGAGTTCAGCGCGCCTGGTTAGCGATGTCTTGCTGCAAGAACAAAACACGTTGCATCGCCAACTGGGCGTAGGCGTCAGCTGTGGAAGAACAGGTCGGGTTCGCCCGCACGCAGGATCACAGCCGTCAGACGGCCTCCGTAAACCGCGCCGGTATCGATGTTCAGGCGCCGCCCGCCGTCCACCGACTCCGGAAGCGAATCTTCCGTCGGCGTATGGCCATGGATCACGCGTTTGCCTTTCAGGGCAGGCGCTGTCCAGCAGCGGGGGTCGCGGAATTCCCGCCGCCGGGTCCACATGTGAACCTGCTCGCCGCAGGCCGGATATCTGTCGGGATCGACCCCCGCGTGCACGAAGACCAGACCCGCTGACTCGACCGCATGGTGCGTCGGCAGATTTTTCAGCCAGCCAAGGTGTCTTTGCATCAGGCCAGCCGGCTTGCCGGAATAGCTCTCAAATGTTTCGGCGCCGCCATTGGTGGACCAATGCCGCACACTGACGGCATTGGTTTCTGAGCTTTCAAAGGCATCGATCATCATCTGCTCATGGTTTCCGCGCAGCGTCACCGGCCTCGGCAATCGGGTGCGCTCGAAGTCCATGAGATAGTCGATCACGCCGCAGGAATCCGGACCACGATCGATCAGGTCGCCAAGATGGACGAAATGCAGCGGGGCTTTCGGGAACTGCGCCTGCGCAAAGGCCAGCACCTGCTGGTGAAGCGCCTTCAGCCGATCAAGCTCCCCGTGGATATCTCCGATAGCGCAATGGACAGGTTGAGTCATCGCGTGTGTTTAAGCTCCGAACACGGCAATTCTTGGACAAAGGCCTAATCCGCCGACGACAGCACGTTCTGGAAGTCGGCCATATCAACATTTCCGCCGGTCACCAGCACGCCCACTTTCTTGCCTTTCAGTTCCGCCGGCAAATGTCGCAGAGCCGCCGCCAGCGCGGC
>JBGSKU010000217.1:0-2063 GCA_041741055.1 Hyphomonas sp. | reverse complement strand
GCCCTTCGTCTCGGCCGCCGCCGCGATCCTGCGCGAAGAGCAGCCCGGCTTGACCGCGACGGAAGTCGCAGCGACGCTTCAGGCGCGCGCCGTGGACCTGGGAGACAACGGTCGTGACGCTGTCTTCGGCGCCGGCCTTCTGAACCTTGACGCCTCTTGCCTCGACAGGACCTGAGCCGGAGATTCCGACATGAACATTTTTCGCCGCACCGACATGGCCATCCGCTTTCTTTGTTCGCCCGAAGACGCGGGCGTGATTGCGGCCCCCGTCCCTGCCAAGAGCTATCTGCCGGACTGGTTCCGAAGGCTTCCCGCCGTCGACGAGGCGAAGCTCAGGCCGACAGATACGGGCCTGACGATCAAACGCTGCATGCCGTTCCTCGACGCCATGAACACCGGGTGGATCATCCCGCTGCCAGCAACGGTGCGGCTCGACGTGCAGGACGGCGGACGCAAGATCGACGCCGGATGGGACTTCGACCGCACGCTGGTCAGCTTCCACGGCGCCCATCAGGTGAAGGGCAATCCCTGGGGCGAACGGGCCGCGTGCAAGTTTCACAACCTCTGGACGATCGTCACGCCGCCGGGCTGGAGTTGCCTGTTTCTGAACCCCCTGAACCGCCCGAACGGCCTGTTCGAGGTCTTGGCGGGTGTTGTCGATACCGACACCTACCGCGCGCCAGTGCATTTTCCATTCTTCCCGGTCGCCAAGGATGGACTGCACGTGATCGAGAAGGGATCGCCGATGGTCCAGGTCATCCCCTTCCGGCGGGATACCGCGGAGCTTCGTGCCGATATCCGCGCCGAGCGCGCCGACGAGGCCGCCGACCGCAAAGCGGTCACCCGCAACACGCAGGCCGCCCCCGGCTGGTACAGGACGGATGCGCGCGCCAAACGCTGAGGCCTCCTTCAAAGCAAACGCGCCGGCCCTTTCCGGGCCGGCGCGCACTGCACGATGACACTGAAGGCGGCGTCAATCGTCGTCGTCGGAGCTGTTCGAGCTCGAGTTGCTGCTGCTGTTCGAGCTCGAATTGGAGTTCGAGTTCGACGAGGAGTTCGAGCTGGAATTGCTGTTCGAGTTCGAGCTGGAATTGCTGTTCGAGTTCGAGTTGCTGTTCGAACTGGAGTTGCTGTTCGAATTCGAATTGCTGTTGGAATTCGACCCGCCCCAGCCCCGGTCGTCGTTGTCATCGCGGCCGTAGCTCCGGCTTCGGAACTGCGTGTCGCCGCGGGACGGGTTGTGGCCCGAAAAGGCTTTCTGGAAGAAGCCCCGGATCCGGTCGTCAACATCATCGGCCTTCGCGGGTGCCGCGAGCGACGTCGTCGCGACGAGGGCGGATGCGAACAAGGTGGTCAGTTTCTTCATTTCAATGGTCCTTTTGCTGGTCGAATTGGTTTCGACACAAAGACTACGTCCGGTGAACCGGTTTATTCCGGTGTCGTGCGGACACGGTGGGACGGTCTGCATGGGCGGCAAGTTTGCGCCGATGGACCCGGACTACCGCGAACCGCGTAGATTGCCCGCTCATCATCGCCGGCCGTTTCGCCGCTCTTTCGGTGCAAGGTCCACGCCCGCGCTCGCGGCGCTCGATTGCCGTCTTCAGGTCCAACCCGAACCCGGCCCCTCGCCGAGACGGTCCGCCCTGCGAGGACCCCGCCTTGTCTTGCCATGCCATTCGGGATCACTGTCGAAGCCTCTCCGAAACGGCGGCCGAAACGGCGTCAGAGTCTCCGTCCAACTGCTTCCGGCCTGCATCCGGATGCCGGCCGTTCTCATATCCGCCAACGTGAGAAGACAAGAAGCTCTGTCCAAGAAACTGATATAATGATGATTTTTGGCGCATCTCGACGGAGAAAGATCGAACAATCTGTTTGAGGTTCTGGCGGACTGGGAGCGTCATCTCGCATCTGTAGACTCTGAGTGTCTGAGGTGCGAGCATGAGAAACTTATACCATAATTTCAATAAGATAGCCAAGGATGAGGCGGAGAGGCCGAAGTATCCTCCGCCGTTCTCGCCGCGTCTGACCCATGAGGAACGGGCGCGGCTGGATGCCGAACGAGG
>JBGSKU010000216.1:0-4205 GCA_041741055.1 Hyphomonas sp. | reverse complement strand
AGGCCGCGCAGCTCGTCGCTTTCGCGCACGCGGGCCCAGACGGCGGTCGGCTCACGACGGCCGAACCAGCCTGCACCTTCCAGTGCCACGTTGAAGGCGGGCGTCTCTATCTCGCCGAGCAGCTCGTCCAGGTCGCGCGCTGCCGTGTCGCTGACCTCGCCGTAGAAACAGAGGGTAATGTGGAAATTCTCCTGCGGCCGCCAGTGGGCGCCGGGCAGGTTCTTCTGGAGTTTCAGAAGCGCGCCGGACACCTCCGGCGGTACGGGAAGAGCAGCAAAAAGGCGCAGCATGGCGAGAGTCTTGAGCATAGCGCCGCGCAAAAGAAAACCCGGCCTTGCGGCCGGGTCTGGACGAGTGTCCGGGAGGATGAGGATCAGCCGGCGAGGTGTGCCAGCTTCCCGAAATGTTCAGCGATCAGATAGTAGAATGTGACGCGAGATTTCTGGCCCCCTTCAGCCTTCATCTTGTCACAGACGCTCTGGATCGCTGCGTCGAGTTCCTTCTGGTTGTGAGCGAGACCCAACTTGGCCCGGCACCATTTTTCACGGATCCGGTCCAGTTCGCCGCCATCGGTGCACGCAACGATGGCACTGTCCTTGTTCCGGAGTGCGATGCCGAGATGACCCACGATCTTCTCGGCAGCGGCCTTGTTGTACTCGGTCACATACTTTTTGATATTCTCGGCATACGCCGATGCATCAGCCATGTTCTTCCCCTTTTAAGTTATGGCTCCCTTGTGCAACGAACGGTAACTTTCGCAGACCGTTGGACTGTAAATCTCGTCCAACCCAAGTCAACTGTGACTAGCTGTTCACTCGTGCCGCCATTTATGTGTTGGAAAAACAAGGTCCTTTAACTCAAATAATATGACCGGAATATTATTCCAATACTGTCCGCCTGAAGAATAAAACAGAGACTGTTTGGCGTTTCGTGTGCAAATCCGGGAATGACAGAATAACGGATGGCGAATAGCGCCGATCACACACCTTCGAGTTGTTGTTGATAAGCGGACCAAAGGCCTCCATATATTGCCCAAACGGCGTCCTATGGGCGCCGGCGATCTAGGAAAGGGTTGTAAAACCAATGAACGACTTCAACCGGACTTTCGGCGCTATCGATGCCCGGTCGGCGGACACCTCCGTCAACTTGGGGCTGCGCGCCTTCATGCTGGGGGTCTACCAGAAACTGGCGCTCGGCATCGCGCTGGCGGGCGGCCTTGCCTTTCTCGTGGGCACGAACACGTTTCCAGCCCTGACGGAGCTGGTATTGTTCTCGCCGCTGCGTTTGGTGATCCAGTTCGCGCCGCTGGTGCTGATCCTCGGTTCGGCCTTCCTGATGAAACGGCCGTCGCCGCTGGCGACCGGCATCATGTACTGGACGATCGTGACATTGCTGGGCCTCAGCCTGTCGATCTGGGTCTACATGGCCTCGGCCGGCACGGGCGGCGCCCTGCGCTCGGGCGCGACGCTGTCGCCGACCTTCCTGACCATCGCCAAGGCCTTCTTCCTCACGGCGTCGGCCTTCGGGGCACTGAGCCTGTTCGGCTACACGACGAAGAAGGACCTCAAGCCGCTCGGCGTGATCATGGTCTTCGCGCTGTGGGGCCTGATCGGCGTGTCGCTGCTGAGCTTCCTGTTCCCGCCCTCGGGCATGATGGAAATCATCATCCAGCTGGGTGTGCTCGGTGTCTCGGGCGTGCTTGTGGCCACCGATACGCAGAACCTGAAGCAAAGCTATTTTGCCTTTGAGGGTGATTCGCGCTCGCTGGCGGTGATGACGAATTTCGGCGCGCTGCACTTCTTCATCCTGTTCTACAACATCTTCACGATCCTGATGTCGCTGCTCTCGCGCGACTAGGCGATCCTGACTCCCCTGATGCAGCGCCCCGCAAGTCCGTCTTGCGGGGCGTTTGCCTTTGGGCCGCATTGCACCGCGCCGCCGCCTCGGCTAGGGGTCCGGCGAGACGTTCTCAGGCCCCCATTTCCGAGGAGATTCACATGGCCCGCAGCAAGATTGCCTTGATTGGTTCCGGTATGATCGGCGGCACGCTCGCCCACGTCTGCGCCCGCGAAGAGCTGGGCGACGTGATCCTGTTCGATATCGCGGAGGGCCTGCCACAGGGCAAGGCGCTGGACATTGCTGAATCGACCCCGGTCTACAACGCTTCGGTCAATCTGAAGGGCGTCAACGACTATGCCGGCATTGCCGGTGCCGACGTCTGCATCGTGACCGCCGGCGTACCGCGCAAGCCGGGCATGAGCCGCGACGACCTGCTGGGCATCAACCTGAAGGTCATGAAAGCCGTGGGCGAGGGTATCAAGGCGCACGCGCCGAACGCCTTCGTGATCTGTATCACCAACCCGCTCGACGCGATGGTCTGGGCGCTGCAGCAGTTCTCCGGCCTGAAGCCGAACATGGTGGTCGGCATGGCCGGCGTGCTGGACTCCTCGCGCTTTGCCTACTTCCTGTCCGAGAAGACCGGCGTGTCGGTGGCCGACATCCACGCCTGGACGCTGGCCGGACATGGCGATGACATGGTGCCGATGGTGCGCCACTCCACCGTGGGCGGCCTGCCGCTGCCGGAACTGGTGAAGCAGGGCTGGATGACCCAGGCCGAGCTGGATGCGATCGTCGACCGCACCCGCAAGGGCGGCGGCGAGATCGTGAACCTGCTGAAAACCGGTTCGGCCTATTACGCCCCGGCCGAGAGCGCGGTGTCGATGGCAAAATCCTACCTCAAGGACCAGAAGCGCGTGCTGCCCGTGGCGGCCTTTTGCAAAGGCGAGTTCGGCGTGAAAGACATGTATGTCGGCGTGCCGACGATGATTGGGGCTGGCGGCGCAGAACGCATCGTCGAGTTCGACCTCAACGCTGAAGAGACCGCCATGTTCCAGAAGTCGGTGGCTTCGGTTCAGGGCCTGATCGAGGCCTGCAAAGGCATCGAGCCGGCGCTCGCCTAGTCTAACCTTCCCGCGACGGATTGACGAAATCCGGTGTGTGTCCGACCCTCCCGGCTTGATTGACGGGAGGGTCGGTATGCATTCGGGTTCAGGAATTCTGGTGGCGGCGGGATTACTCCTGCTGACGGCCTGCGGAGGCAGCGCGCCTGGAGCAGGCGAGGCGGAAGGGGAGGCGCCGGCGACTGACGCAGCGTCGGCCGAGGAGACCAAGGCCTTGTGCGCCGCCTTTGACCGGGTGATTGCCGCGCGGCTCGACGCAGAGGCGTTCTCGAGTCTGCCGGAAACCTTCGAGCTCAAGCCTGGTGTACCTTGCGGGATGGCGGAACTCGAAATTGCACCGCGCCGTCAGGGCCCGGCGATTACCATGCCGGTGCGTGGCTATGCCTGCCTCTACCTGGACAAGCCCGGCGAGATCGAAGCGAACGCCTGGCCGGTCTGGACGGGTGTGCTGGAGGATGTCGCGGCCTGTTTCGGTGGCCTTTGGGAAATCGCGGCGGTCACAGATGCAAGGCCGGACGCGCCGACCCGCCGTGTACTGATGAGCAGCCAACCGGATGTGCCGCTTTTGACGGTTGGCGATGGCAGCGTTGATCCCGTGCGGTTCGAGTGGTCGCAAGACAGCGGACAGGGGATCGTGTTCTTCGTGGCGGCGCCATGAAGGGGCCGGTGATCGAGACGGAAAGGCTGATCCTGCGGCCCGTCCAGGCGGACGATTTCGAGCCGATGTGCGCGATGATGGCGGATGCCGAGACCGCGCGCTTCATCGGCGGTGTGACGGAGCGACCGGCGGTATGGCGTTCGCTCTGCGTGCTGGCGGGCGCGTGGACGATCCGCGGCTATTCGATGTTCTCGGTGATCGAGAAGGCGAGCGGCCGGTGGGTCGGGCGGCTGGGACCCTGGCAACCCGACGGATGGCCGGGCACCGAGATCGCCTACGGCCTCGCGCGTGAGGCGCACGGGAAGGGCTATGCCCGCGAAGGCGTGACGGCGGCGATCGACTATGCCGTCGACATTCTCGGATGGACCGAGATCATCCACTGTATCGATCCGCTCAATGCGCCTTCGATCCGTCTGGCGCAAAGTCTTGGCGCGCAAAAGCTGCGCGAGGCCCAGGCGCCTGCACCATTCTCCGAAATCCGCTGGGACGTGTACGGACAGACCGCTGACGACTGGCGGGCGCGCCGCGGGTGATCGGCAGCAGGGGCGAGGTTGTCGGGCAAGCGCTGCGCAGCGCCCTCGAAGCGC
>JBGSKU010000215.1:0-4244 GCA_041741055.1 Hyphomonas sp. | reverse complement strand
TGGCCGAGCGTCGACGGCGAGATGACGAGGCAATGGCGCGGCGCCAGCTTCAGCGCCAGGAACAGGCCGGCAAGGCCCGCCCCGACGATGAGCACGTCGACGCTCGCGCCGGCTTCGGCGCGGATCCGGTGAGGTGTGCCTTCGAACATGGCCGTGTCAGGAAATCCCGTCATTCGCGCGGCGGAATTCCACCGGCGCCGTGACCGCAGAAACAAGCGCGCCGAACATGCGCTCATGCGACTGGATCGTCAGCGTGAAATTGTCGGGCACATAGAGCAGGTCCGGCGCCTTGCTCTCGATCATTTCCTCGATGGTCGAGCGGACCGAAACCTGGTTGCCGAAGCGGCGCGCCTCACAGGATTGGCGCACCACCGAACGGCCCCACATGGTGCACATTTCGACCGCGGTGATCTCGCAGCTGTAGCGCCCTTCGTCCGGATGCGGAGACAGGTTCATCGTGCCGGTCATCACGCATTGCCCGTCGCGGTAGGGCCGTGTCTGGAAGCTCCAGTTTCCCAGTACGTCGGATTTGTCCGTGTCCGTCTTGCCCTTGACCGCAGACGCCGGAAAGCTCGCCGCGAGCGCAAGGAACAGCAGGCCGAGCGCCGGCTTCAGGTAGTTCGACATGGACGCCTCCTCGACTAGGGTCCGGTTGACTTCACGCCTTCGGCCCGCGCTTGGCAAGCCATCTCAATCACACGTTTGCTAGATCACCATTTCCAGCTCGATCGGGGTCTGGCCGGTCTTGAAGGCCAGCGGCCGCGCCATCTTCGGCAGCGCCAGCATGGCGTCCAGTGCGGCCTTGGCCCGTACGCGCACATCCTCCGGGATCGTCACCTCAAACTCGCCGGTCACCAGGCAATCGTAGATATTCTCCAGCGTGATCCGTTTCATGTGCGGGCACAGGTTGCAGGGCCGGATGAAATTCACGGCCGGGTTTTCGGCGGCCACGTTATCGCTCATCGAGCATTCGGTCAGCAGCACGACCTTCGCGGGCTGGTTCTCCGACACATAGTTGGACAGCGCCGAGGTCGAGCCGGCAAAATCGGCCTCCTGAAGCACGTCCGGCGGGCATTCCGGATGCGCCAGGATGATGACGCCCGGATGCGCCTCGCGCAGCTGTTTCACATCCTCGCCGGAAAACAGCTCATGCACTTCGCAGGCGCCCGGCCAGGTCAGGATGCGGATGCCGGTCTGGGCCGCGACGTTCTTGGCGAGGTACTGGTCCGGCACCATGATCACCGTGTCGGTGTTCCACGCCTCGGCGATGTGCTCCACCACCTGCGCTGCGTTGGAGCTGGTGCAGGTGATGTGGCACTCGGCCTTTACGTCGGCAGTGCAGTTCACATAGGTGACAATCGGATAGTCCGGATATTTCTGCTTGATCAGCCGTACGTCTTCGCCGGTGATCGAGGCGGCCAGAGAGCAGCCCGCGCGCAGGTCCGGGATCAGAACGGTCTTTTCCGGGGCCAGGATTTTCGAGGTTTCGGCCATGAAGTGGACGCCGGCCTGCACGATCACGGCCGCATCCGTCGCGGCGGCTTCGCGCGCCAGCTGAAGGCTGTCGCCCCGGAAGTCGCCCACCAGGCTGAAGATGTCCGGCGTCATGTAATTGTGGGCCAGGATCACCGCGTTCTTGGCTTTCTTCAGCCGGTTGATGCCCGCCACCAGCGGGGCAATCGCGGGCCATTCCATGGGCGTGACGAAATCGGCGACCAACGGATACAGCGGATCGGTCTCGGCCTTCACGGCGTCGTCATAGACCAGTCCGCGCGCGTCTGCGCCGGAACGGCCGCGCAGGGGCGTGGGCGTGGGGCAGCCCGGGCCGGAATCGATCAATCGTGCCATCTCGTCCTCCGTCATCGCGCAATTATGCTCGATTTGAGTATAAGTTAGGCCTGAACGTCCGCGTTTCAAGGGCCAGCCTTCAAACGCAAGGGAAGATCAGGGCTCATTCGTGACAACGAAATTACTTATGCGCACTCTGAGCAAAAGGGTTGTAGCGCAATCCTCCACCCGGAGCAACCCGCCGCCACTTTTCCGCCACGTTTGGGCCCGGGCCCGAAGGTCGGGTCTATTTCTGGAACAGCGCCTCGACGGCCGCGGTCATCGCGTCTACGCCGGTGGCGATGGCGGGGTCATAGTCCGGGGCGAACAGGGCGGAGTGGAGCGAGGGCAGCGGCATGCCGTCGATCTGCGAGGCGGCATACTTGTCCGGAGAAACCGCGCCGAGCCAGAAGATCAGGCCGGGGATCTTCTCTTCGGTGCGGCCGTACTGGCTGAAATCCTCACCGCCCATCACGGGCGGCACGGCGCGCACATTGGCCGCGCCGAGCTCGGCGCTGATCGCCGCCAAGGCGCGGGTGGTCAGGTCCGGATCGTTATAGGTCGCCGGCGTGTAGTCGCTCTCGACCGTGATTTCCGGCGCCGGCGCACCGAAGGCGGCGGCCTGGCCTTCCGCGATGCGCTTGATGCCGTCCAGCAGCATCTGGCGCGTCTTGTCCTCGTAGGAGCGCACGGTAATCAGCAGCTCGGCCTCATCCGGGATGATGTTGTGCTTGGCGCCCGCCTTGAACGAGCCGACCGTCACCACCGCGCTGTCCAGCGGATTGGTGTTGCGCGAGACGAGGCTTTGCAGCGCGACCACGATGTGGCTGCCGACCAGTACCGGGTCTACCGTCGTGTGCGGATAGGCGCCGTGCCCGCCGATGCCCTTCACCTTGATGTCCACCGAGTCGACATTCGCCAGCGCATAGCCGGACGAGTAGTTGATCGTCCCCGCCGGCGCCCCGGCCGAGACGTGCAGCGCGATATTGTAGTCCGGCTTCGGGAACCGCGTGTACAGGCCGTCCGCCAGCATCGCCTCCGCCCCCAGCCCGATTTCCTCCGCAGGCTGAGCAATCATCACCAGCGTCCCGGACCATTTGTCCTTCTCGGCAACAAGCCGCCGGGCGGTTCCCACCCAGACGGTCATATGAATGTCGTGGCCGCAGGCGTGCATGACGGGGCTGTCGACGCCGGTCCAGGTTTGCGAGAGGACCTTCGAGGCGAAGGCGAAGCCGGTGTTTTCGGGGACGGGGAGCGCGTCCATGTCGGTGCGGATGAGGATCACGGGGCCGGGGCCGTTCTCCAGCACGCCGACGACGCCATAGCCGCCGACATCGGGGCGCACCTCGCCGTGATCGCGCACGGCCTTCTCCTTGACCCAGGCATCACCGAGCCCGGTCGTGACCACAAAACCCAGTGTTTTCAGCTCATTGGCGAGCAGGGCCGAGGTCGACACTTCCTTGAAGGAGAGCTCGGGCGACTCGTGCAGCGTCCGGTAGAGGGCGACGAGGTTCTCGTCGGCGACCCGCACCGGTCCCTCGGGCATCCCGGCAATCGCGGCGATGGCGGCCGTGTCCGGCGCACTACCCTCGGCGTTGCCGGGCCCGGTTCCCGCCGGATTGCCGCACGCCGCCAGAAGGGCGAATCCGCCCGCGACAAAGGTTGCATAAGCTGCGTGTTTCATGCCCGTTCCCCGTCCACAAACTGTCCACAAGCCCGTCCGGCTTGTGGACCCTCCGAGGGATCAGCCTAACGGGATGAGGGGGTGGGGGGAAGGGGGGCAATAACTCCTCTCCTTAGGGAGAGAGGGGATGGTGACGTCGGTCAAAATAGACATGCCAACGAATAGAAGCGACCTTGGGGGGCAGCGCTCTGGCCGTGTATTCGGCTGCATTGAATGACGTAGGGCGATCGACCTCGTATGATTCGCGTCCCCCGCCTGACGGGTGTATCAACACATTCGCGTCGATGGTGACTTCAGAGACTACTATGCCGAGCGATTCTTCAACAAAGCGTCGGTTCACGAGGATGCAAAGTTAGCGTCTCTTCTGCGTTCGCGCTTTATCCGCTCAATCATTTCTAGTTTGGTCAATTTTGCTTGAAGCTGCACTTCGGGATCAATCAACCTATTAAAAATAACCTGTAAGTGCTTCTTTGTGCAGCTTTTGTCAGATTTTAAGCGATCCATTGCTTCATCAAAGCTAGCGCCATCCGATGTTAGAGCCGCCAGTCTACGGACCAAATCTTCCTCGCTCAATTCGGTTGCTTTTGGCTTAGTTTGGACTTCCCCCGGTTTGATGGACAATTTTTTCTTCATCGAACAGGATGCTTCTCATGCCGAGAACAAGGAACCCGTACCCGACGGAATTTCGGGAACACATCATTGCGCTGGCCCGGTCTGGGCGCAGCGTCGAGAG
>JBGSKU010000214.1:0-3617 GCA_041741055.1 Hyphomonas sp. | reverse complement strand
CGGCGCTGGCCGGCGCGAAAGTCGCGGTGGCTGAGGAATACCGGATGGGCGGCACCTGCGTGGTGCGCGGCTGCGTGCCGAAGAAGTTCATGGTCTATGCCAGCGACTATGCAAAGAAGATCAAGCAATCGGCCGGATACGGATGGTCCGTCAGCGGCGTATCCTATGACCACTCGGCCTTCCTGAAGGCGATGCATGCCGAGGTGGACCGGCTGTCGGCCATTTATGACCGCAACCTGAAGGGCGCCGGCGCCGAAATCTTTGCCGAGCGCGCGGAGTTCGTGGACCGGCACACGCTGCGCCTGACGACATCGGGCCGTACGGTGACGGCGAAGAAGATCCTGATTGCGACCGGCGGGCGCGTCTGGCGCCCTGCGCCGGAAGAGCTGCCTGGCGTGGAGCACACGATTTCCTCGAACGAGGTGTTCTTCCTTGATCCGCTTCCGAAGCGGATGATTGTTGCCGGCGGCGGCTATATCGCGCTGGAATTTGCGCATGTATTTGCCGGGCTCGGCGTGGATGTCACGGTGGTCTACCGCGGCGACAAGGTGCTGCGCAGCTTCGACGAGGATGTGCGCGACGCCGTGACCGAGGGTCTGGTGCAGGCCGGCATCAAGCTGGTGACCGGCACGGTGTTCGAGCGGATTGATCTGGAGGCGGACGGTGTGCGCCGCGTGACGCTGAAGACCGGCGAGACACTGCGGGCGGAGACCGTGCTGATGGCGGTGGGCCGTGTGGCGAATACCGATACGCTCGGCTGCGACAAGCTGGGCCTGGCGCTGGACCAGAACGGCGCCGTGATCGTCGATCAATGGTCGCGTACGAATGTCGACAATATCTGGGCCGTGGGCGACGTGACCGACCGGGTGAACCTGACGCCGGTGGCAATCCGCGAAGGGCACGCTTTCGCCGATACCGAATTCGGCGGCCATCCCTGGCATATGGACCATTCGGATATTCCGACAGCGGTGTTCACGCAGCCGGAAGTCGGCACGGTGGGCCTGACCGAGACGATGGCACGCGAACAGTTCGGCGAGATCGACATCTACAAGACGAGCTTCAAGTCGATGAAGCACGCGCTGAGCGGCAGCGCGACGCGTGTGATGATGAAGCTGGTGGTGCGCGCCTCCGACCAGCGCGTGCTGGGCGTTCACATCGTGGGCGAAGACGCCGCCGAGATGATCCAGATGGTGGGCATCGCGGTGAAGATGGGCGCCACGAAACAGGACTTCGACCGCACCTGCGCGCTGCACCCCTCGGCCGCCGAGGAGATCGTCACGCTACGGACGAAGTGGGTCGCGCCGGCGGCGTGAACGGGGCGGACTTTCAAGGCGCTGTCATCCTGTCATCCCGGCGAAAGCCGGGACCCAAGGAGGCAAAGTCATACGTCACCGAGCTCATGATGAGCGAAGTCGAAGGAGAGCGGGCTGACACCTCCGCTCCCGCACGATCGTGCTTCGACTTCGCTCAAAATGAGCTTTGACGGGTCGGGACTCGGGTCAATTCTGGGTCCCGGCTTTCGCCGGGATGACAAGCGCATTTAGCCACACGGGAGCTAATGCCCGGAACTTCCGCCCTCGCTCAACACCTTCAGCTCCAGCGCGACCTGTTTCAGGCTGTCGCGAATGGCTTTGAGGCCGCCGCCGCGGCCGGCATGGGCGAGGAGCTGGCGCCAGGCGGGTTGGCCGTCTTCGGGGGCTTTCACCGCGAAGTGGGCGGAGCGGGGGAGCGCGGCGGTGAGCAGGGTTTTCGACAGCGGGAAGCCGGCGATTCCGTCATAGACGCCGTTGCGCGCGTCGCCTTCGAAGGTCGACTGCTCGTTGCGGTTCACCGCATTGAAGAGGACGGAGAGCGCCGGACGCTTGGCTTCCTCCACCTGGTCACGGATGACAAGGTTCAGGAGGCGCACGCCGCGCAGGGAGTATATGTCCGCATGCATCGGGGCGATGACGCGGTCGGCCGCTTCCAGCGCGCAGCGCGTGAGGAAGGTGGCGTTGGGGTTGGTGTCGAAGACGATGAGATCATATTCGCTGCGATAGTGATCGATGGTGCGCAGGAAGTGCTGCTTGATGGCGGCGAGCGCGTCGCGGTCATTGGCGAAGGCATATTTGGAAATCTCGAACTGGCCGGAGATCAGGTCGAGCCGTCCGGGCGGACCGTCCTCGCCGAGGATCTGGTGGACGAAACTGTCGCGCGGGGCCGGTGTGAAGGGTGCGATGGTGAGGCTCAGCCAGTTCTCGGCTGGCGAGGCGGCGTCCCTGGCGTGCAGGCGTGAGCGTTCGAACAGCGAGATCACCGACCGGTCGACGCCCGACGAGGCGTCGGCGGCCTCCATCGAGTAAAAGGTCTGGGTGAGGTTGTATTGCGGATCGAGGTCGATCAGCAGCACGCGCCCGCCATGGGCCTCCTGCCAGGCGCCGGAGAGTTGGGCCGAGACGGTGGTTTTGCCGACGCCGCCTTTCAGGTTCATCACGGCGACGACCGGGCATTTTCGGCGATAGGCGCCCTGGGTTTCGGCGACGAGTTGTTCGAGGCCGTCTTCCATCGACGATGACAGGCGCAGCAGGGGCTGGACCTCGGTCTTGAAGAAGCCGTTCAGACGCGCCTTGTCGATCTGGTAGGGGATGATTGGCACGCCGAGGGCCTTGGCGGTCTCGAGATCCTGGCGCACCGCGCGCGAGCGCACGGCGGCGGCCGAAACGAGCACGATGACGGCAAAGGCCGCGCCGATTTCGGCGTCTGCGCCCACGCGTTCGGGCTCGCCGGTCGTGTAGCGATCCGCGATCCCTGCAGCGCGCAGGGCCTCATGGAGTTGCAGCAGCGCATCCGGATCGGCGCCCGAATGGCTGATATAGACGTGCGGCATGGCGCATCAGTCCCCGTGTTGTACCCTTGAAACCCCACGACCTTTTAGCCGCTGAAGCCCCGAATCAGCCAGCTTTGTGCTGTGAAATTATGGTGAAACTTGAGCACGCGCCCTCCATGTGATTTATGCGCCGCACATTAGGAGCTTACGTATTATGGCCTGGACCCCCTCTGACTGGCGCAAATTGCCTGCCCAGCACATCCCGCAGGACTATCCTGACACGGGCGCGCTGGCGGCTGTCGAAAACCGTCTCAGGAGCTATCCGCCGCTGGTTTTTGCGGGCGAAGCGCGCCGGCTGAAGACCCGTCTGGCTGAAGTTGCAGCCGGAAATGCCTTCCTGCTACAGGGCGGAGACTGTGCCGAGAGCTTCAAGGAATTCCATCCGGACAATATCCGCGACACGTTCCGCGTGATCCTGCAGATGGCGGTCGTGCTGACCTTTGCGGCGGCCAAGCCGGTCGTGAAGGTGGGGCGGATCGCCGGCCAGTTCGGCAAGCCGCGCTCGGAACCCATCGAGACCATCGATGGCGTGACGCTGCCCTCCTACCGGGGCGACAATATCAACGGCATGGATTTCACGCCCGAGAGCCGCATTCCGGATCCGGAGCGCCTGGTGCAGGCCTATTCGCAATCGGCGGCGACGCTGAACCTGCTGCGCGCCTTCAGCCAGGGCGGCTATGCCAGCCTCGCCAACGTGCAGCGCTGGATGCTGGGCTTCGTGGACCGCAGCCCGCAGGGCGAGCGCTACCAG
>JBGSKU010000213.1:0-31571 GCA_041741055.1 Hyphomonas sp. | reverse complement strand
CTCGCAAACGGGGCGCTCGGCGGCGTGGTGCTCGCAGGCGGCGTCACGGAACGGATCGCCGATTTCCTGAAAACGCCCCTGGCGCGGGCCCGGTTTGTGTCGCGTGGCCCCATGAGCGACTACCTCGCGGATTGTCCTGTTCGGGTGCTGCATGCGCCGGCGGCAGCGCTGGTCGGGGCTGCGGCGCATTTTGCGCAGGTTCAGGGGATTTGAAGGGCCCGGGACGGCTGCCCAAAAGCCGGACAAGCGTGACGCACCGCCGCACTTGGCTGCCCGTGAATTGGGACCTGAGGCAAGTATAGTGGAAAACCGCAGAGTCGGAGCGCCGTTCGAGTTGCGCACCACTGAAAACCGTCCTAATCGGGCGGCCATTGGCTCTGTACCTGGAGGTACCAAGCATGTCCGAAGTCGAAAGTCTGGCCCTGGACTACCTGCCCGTGATCTTTTTCCTCGTGATCGGGGCGGTGATTTCCGGCCTGTTCGTGGTGGGATCGGTGTTGCTGGCGCCGTCCAAGCCCGATCCGGAGAAGAATTCCGCCTATGAATGCGGTTTTCCCGCCTTCGATGACGCGCGCATGAAATTCGACGTGCGATTCTATCTCGTGGCGATCCTGTTCATCATTTTCGACCTTGAGGTCGCCTTTCTGTTCCCCTGGGCGGTCAGCCTGGGCGAGATTGGCATTCTCGGCTTCTGGTCGATGGTGGGCTTCTTGGGCGTCTTGACGATCGGGTTCATCTACGAATGGCGCCGCGGCGCGCTGGAGTGGGAATGATGTCGGACTACAAACCCTACGCGCTGAGCGGGGCCCGGGCGGGCGTCGAGGGCGGCTACAAGCCGGGCAACGACGATCCGTTCTATTCCGGCCTGTCCGACCAGCTGGCCGACAAGGGCTATTTCACCGCCGCCGCCGACGACCTGATTACCTGGGCGCGGACCGGCTCGCTCATGTGGATGACCTTCGGCCTCGCCTGCTGCGCGGTCGAGATGATGCACGCCGGTAACCCCCGCTATGACCTGGAACGGTTCGGCATGGCGCCGCGCGGATCGCCCCGCCAGTCGGACGTGATGATCGTCGCCGGCACGCTGACCAACAAGATGGCCCCCGCGCTACGCAAGGTCTACGACCAGATGCCAGAGCCGCGCTACGTGATCTCGATGGGTTCGTGCGCCAATGGCGGTGGCTATTACCATTACAGCTACAGCGTCGTGCGCGGCTGCGACCGGATTGTGCCGGTCGACATCTACGTGCCGGGCTGCCCGCCGACCGCCGAAGCGCTCGTGTACGGCTTCCTGCAATTGCAGAAGAAGATCCGCCGCGAAGGCTCGATTGAACGGTAAGGACGCATGACCCCCAACGTCGAAAACCTCGAAGACCTTGCCGCGCATATCGAGAGCCGGATGCCGGATGCTGTGCGTTCGACGAAGATCCGAGTCGGCGAGCTGACCGTGTTGGCCGAGCGCGACCATATCCTGTCGCTGCTGCGCTTCCTGCGCGATGACCAGCAATGCAATTTCGAAACGCTGATCGATATCTGCGGCGTGGACTATCCGGAGCGCACCGAGCGGTTCGAAGTGGTCTACCACCTCCTGTCGATGCGCATGAACCACCGCATCCGGATCCGCATCCGAACCGACGAAGAAACCGCTGTGCCGAGCAGTGTGGCGGTCTGGCCGTCGGCCAACTGGTTCGAGCGCGAAGCGTTCGACATGTACGGCATCCAGTTCTCGGACCACCCGGACCTGCGCCGCATCCTGACCGATTACGGCTTCGAGGGGTTCCCGCTGCGCAAGGACTTCCCGCTGACCGGGCATTATGAAGTGCGCTTCGACGATCTCGAGAAGCGCGTTGTTTACGAGCCGGTGAAGCTGACGCAGGAATACCGCAACTTCGATTTCCTCTCGCCGTGGGAAGGCATGACAGCCGAACTGCCGGGCGATGAGAAGGCCGGCGGAGGCAACTGAGACCATGGCTGATACCGCCCACATCATCGACGAAGACGACCGCAAGTTCACGCTGAACTTCGGGCCGCAACACCCGGCCGCGCACGGCGTGCTGCGCATGATCATGGATCTCGACGGCGAAGTCGTGACCCGGATCGACAGCCATATCGGCCTCTTGCACCGTGGCACCGAGAAGCTTCTCGAGTACAAGACCTACCTGCAAGGCATGCCGTATTTCGACCGGCTGGATTACTGCTCGCCGATGAACCAGGAACATGCCTGGTGCCTTGCGATCGAGAAGCTTCTGGGCGTGCAAGTACCGCGCCGCGCCAGCTTGATCCGTGTGCTGTATTCCGAGCTTGGCCGGATCATGTCGCACCTCCTCAACGTCGGCACCGGCGTGATGGACGTTGGCGCGCTGACGCCGATCACCTGGTGTTTCGAAGAGCGCGAGAAGCTCTGCGTGTTTTATGAGCGTGCTTCGGGCAGCCGGATGCATGCGGCATATTTCCGCCCGGGCGGTGTGCACCAGGATCTGCCGCAGCGCCTGATCGACGATATTGCGGTCTGGTGTGAACAATTCCCGGGCAAGCTCGACCAGATCGAGTCGCTTGTCACCGAGAACCGCATCTTCAAGCAGCGCAACGTCGATATCGGCATGGTGGATCAGCGCACGATCATGGAGTGGGGCTTCTCCGGCGTCATGGTGCGCGGCTCCGGCCTCGCCTGGGATCTGCGCCGCGCGCAGCCTTACGAGTGCTATTCGGAACTCGATTTCAAGATTCCGGTCGGTAAACACGGCGACAATTACGACCGATATGTCTGCCGCATGGAAGAGATGCGCGAGTCGACCAAGATCATGCAGCAGTGCATCGAGCTGTTGAGCAAGGAAGGCCCGGGGCCGGTTTTGATGGCGGGCAGCAAGCTGTCGCCGCCGCGCCGCGCCGACATGAAGAACTCGATGGAAGCACTGATCCATCACTTCAAGCTGTACACGGAAGGCTTTCACGTTCCGGAAGGCGAATGTTACGCCGCCGTCGAGGCGCCCAAAGGCGAATTCGGCGTCTATCTCGTCGCAGATGGCACCAACCGTCCCTACCGCGCGAAGATCCGTGCGCCGGGTTATCCGCACCTTCAGGCAATGGACCACTTGTGCAAGGGCCACATGCTGGCGGACGTCTCGGCTGTGCTTGGCACCCTCGACATCGTGTTCGGGGAGATTGACCGGTGAGCACGTCTGCCGAGCTCGTCCAGAGACAACTGGACGCCTACAACAACCAGAGCATTGATGCCTTTCTCGCGTGCTACGCGGACGACGCCGTTCTGGCGGGCCTGAACGGCGATGTCACGCAGGTCGGACTTGCGGCCATCCGCAAGCGGCACGAAGACCTGTTCTACGAATTTCCGCGCAACCATGCCAAGCTGGTCAACCGCATCGATCTCGGCACGACCGTGATCGATCACGAACGGGTCGAGCGTGCGCCGGGCGGTGATACGTTTGAGGTGGCGGCGATCTACACGATCCGCAACGGAAAGATTGCCCGGGTCGATTTTGCGCGCGCAGGAGCCGTCTGATGGCTGTCTTGCCGGAGCAACGTCTGTCGATCATCACGCTGGGGGTCAAGGACCTGCCGGCGATGATCCGTTTCTATACGGACGTTCTCGGGCTCGAAGACCGCGGCATGAAGGGCGAGATCGCTTTCTTCAACATGGGTCGTGTGGTGCTCGGCCTGTGGGACGAGACTAAGCTTGCCGACGATGCCGGTGTCGCGAGTGATCGCAAGGGCGCTTTCAAAGGGTTTGCGCTGGCCTTCAACGCGCGCAGCGAAGCGGACGTGGACGCGATTTTTGCGCGCCTGGCCGCTGCCGGTGTTGCAGTGACCAAGGCGCCGCACAAAGCGCCGTGGGGCGGCTATTCCGGATATTTTTCAGACCCTGAAGGAAACGCCTGGGAAGTGGCGTTCAATCCTTTCTGGCCAATGGACGATGCGGGGCACGTGACCGTGCCTGCGCCGAAGGAGCGATAGATGGCCTTGCGCCGGTTTGACATCGAGGCAGGCGGAGACAGTTTCGCCTTCAAGCCCGAGACGGAAGAGAAGATCGCGTTCTGGCGCGGCAAGTATCCTGCGGACAAGCAGCGTTCGGCTGTGATTCCGTTGCTGTGGCTGGCGCAGAAGGACAATGGCGGCTGGCTGTCCGAACCGGCGATGCGCGAAGTCGCCGACCGTCTGGAGATGCCGTACATCCGCGTCTACGAGGTCGCGACCTTCTACACGATGTTCCGGCTGAAGCCGGTCGGCAAGTTCCACGTCCAGCTTTGCGGCACCACGCCGTGCCAGCTGCGCGGCGCTGAAGCGCTGAAAGAGGTCTGCACCAAGGAAATCGGCAAACCGATGTACGTCACCGACGACAAGCGGCTGTCCTGGGAAGAGGTCGAATGCCTGGGTGCGTGCGTGAATGCGCCGATGGCCCAGATCAACGACGATTTCTACGAGGACCTGACGCCGGAGTCGCTGTCGGACATTCTCGGCCGTCTGCGCCAAGGCGCAGACGTAACGCCGGGCCCGCAGATTGACCGTGTCAACAGCGCGCCGGAAGGCGGCACGACTGTGTTGACCGATCCCGCGCTGTTCGATGGCAGCCGCGCCCGAGTTTCCGCCCTTCCGAACCTGCCCGGTTCTGAACCGAAGAAAGACGCCTGAGATGCTGCAGGACAAAGATCGCATCTTCACAAACCTCTACGGCCTGCATTCGCCAGGGCTGGAAGCTGCGAAAAAGCGCGGCGCCTGGCATCTGACGAAAGAGATGCTGGACCAGGGGCCCGACTGGTTGTGCGACCAGATCAAGGCTTCCGGCCTGCGCGGGCGCGGCGGCGCAGGTTTCCCGACCGGCTTGAAGTGGACCTTCATGCCGAAGGAAGTGCGCGACCGTCCGCACTATCTTGTGGTCAATGCCGACGAGTCCGAGCCCGCCACGTGCAAGGACCGCGAGATCATGCGCCATGATCCGCACCTGCTGATCGAAGGCTGCATGGTGGCGAGCCGCGCGATGCGCGCCCACAAATGCTACGTGTACATTCGCGGTGAATACATCGCCGAGCGCCATGCGCTGGAAGCGGCCGTGAAGGAAGCCTACGAGGCCAAGCTCATCGGCCAGAACAACGTCAATGGCTGGGATTTCGATCTCTATGTTCACCACGGCGCCGGCGCATATATCTGCGGCGAGGAAACCGCGTTGCTCGAAAGCCTTGAGGGCAAGAAGGGCCAGCCGCGCCTGAAGCCGCCATTCCCGGCCAATGCCGGCCTCTATGGTTGCCCGACGACGGTGAACAATGTCGAATCGATCGCGGTTGTGCCGACCATCCTGCGCCGGGGCGCGCAATGGTTTGCGGGCTTCGGGCGTCCGAACAATTCCGGCACGAAGCTGTTCTGCATCTCGGGCCACGTGAACAAGCCGTGCAACGTCGAAGAAGAGATGTCGATCACTTTCCGTGATCTGATCGAAACGCATTGCGGCGGCATCCGGGGTGGATGGGAAAATCTCAAAGCCGTGATCCCGGGTGGCTCGTCGGTGCCGATGGTGCCGGCCGAGCAGATCATGGACGCCTATATGGATTTCGACACGCTGCGGGACCTGAAGTCCGGCCTCGGCACGGCGGCCATTATCGTGATGGACAAGCAGACCGACCTGATCAAGGCGATCGCCCGCCTCGCTTACTTCTACAAGCACGAGAGCTGCGGCCAGTGCACGCCGTGCCGCGAAGGCACCGGCTGGATGTGGCGCGTAATGGAGCGGATGGTGAAGGGTGAAGCCACCCATGACGAGATCGATACGTTGCTCGACGTGACGAAGCAGGTGGAAGGCCACACGATCTGCGCGCTGGGCGACGCTGCGGCCTGGCCGATCCAGGGGCTCATTCGCCACTTCCGCCACGAAATCGAAGAACGCATCAATCGCTACAGGCTGCCGCGCGCCATGGTGCAGGGCGCGACAGTGGCGGCGGAGTAGGGGCCATGTCAGACACGTTCAAAGTCAACATCGACGGCCAGGAACTTGAGGTTCCGAAGTCCTACACGCTGATGCAGGCGTGTGAGGAGGCGGGCGCCGAGATTCCGCGCTTCTGCTATCACGAGCGCCTGTCGGTGGCGGGCAACTGCCGCATGTGTCTCGTCGAGTGGGAAGGCGCACCGAAGCCGATCGCGTCCTGTGCGCAATTGGTGGGCGATCTTCGTCCCAACCGTGACGGCTCCGCACCGGTCATCCGCACCAAGGGCGCCTATGTCGAAAAAGCTCGCAACGGCGTGATGGAATTCCTGTTGATCAACCACCCGCTGGATTGTCCAATCTGCGATCAGGGCGGCGAGTGTGACCTGCAGGACCAGGCCGTGGCCTATGGCCGCTCGACCAGCCGCTATGACGAAAACAAGCGTGCGGTCGAAGACAAGTACATGGGCCCGCTGGTCAAGACGATCATGACCCGTTGCATCCAGTGCACGCGCTGCGTGCGCTTTGCGGCCGAAGTCGCGGGCGTCGAGGAGATCGGCATGATCTCGCGCGGCGAAAGCGCCGAGATCACGACCTATCTCGAAAAGTCGCTCACGTCGGAAC
This sequence comes from Hyphomonas sp., assembly GCA_041741055.1. Lineage (GTDB taxonomy): Bacteria > Pseudomonadota > Alphaproteobacteria > Caulobacterales > Hyphomonadaceae > Hyphomonas. The sequence goes on along the minus strand of JBGSKU010000213.1, from coordinate 25,021 downwards.
TTTCCGGCAACGTCATTGACCTTTGCCCGGTCGGCGCGCTGACGTCGAAGCCTTATGCCTTCAACGCGCGCCCCTGGGAGTTGCGGGAAACATCGTCCGTTGACGTCATGGATGCCATGGGCGCCGCGATCCGGATCGACGCGAAGGGTGACGCTGTGATGCGTATCCTTCCGGAGACGAATGAAGAGATCAACGAAGAGTGGTTGTCGGACAAGTCCCGCTTCGTCTGGGACGGGCTGGCGCGTCAGCGTCTTGATCGCCCCTACGTGCGCAAGGATGGCAAGCTCGTGCCGGTGACCTGGGCCGCGGCGCTGGAAGCTACCAAGTCGGCCCTGTCGGTCGGCGCGGACCAGATCGGCGTCGTTGCCGGAGACCTGATCGAAGTTGAGCAGGCAAAGGCCGCGCTGGACCTGTTCCGCAGCCTTGGCGTGAAGAATACCGACTGCCGCCCGGCAGGCGCCCAATACGGCGCAGATGGCGTGCGTGAACGCTACATCCTGAACCCCACGCTGATGGGCGTCGAGGATGCCGATGCGCTTTTGCTCGTGGGCGCTAATCCGCGCATTGAAGCGGCCGTGTGGAACGCCCGCATCCGCAAGGCTTGGCTGTGGGGTGACCTGAAAGTTGCCGTCATCGGCGAAGCCGCAGACCTGACTTATCCCTATGAACATCTCGGCGTGTCGCCGGACGCGCTCAACACGGATTCTGCGCGTGCTTTTCTGAAGAACGCGAAGAAGCCGATGATTGTCGTGGGCGAAGCGGCAGCCTGCCGCGCTGACGGTGCGGCGATCCTTGCTGCGGCCCACCAGCTGGCATTGGAGTGCGGCGCGATCACTGACGGTTGGGCCGGGTTCGGAATGTTGCACACGGCGGCTGGACGTGTTGGCGCTCTGGATGCTGGTTTTGTTCCGGCCGACGGCGGCGAGGCCACCGCAGAAATCCTCGGAGGCGGGTTGAAAACCGTTGTACTGCTGGGCGCCGACGAAGTGGACCTGTCCAGACTTGGCACCGCGACGGTCGTGTATGTCGGCTCGCATGGCGATGCCGGGGCAACGCGCGCTGATATCGTGCTGCCGAGCGCGGCCTATTCCGAGATGAGCGCGACCTATGTGAACACCGAGGGTAGGGTCCAGATGACCAACCGCGCGGTGCAGCCGAAAGGCGAGGCCCGAGAGGGCTGGGCTATTTTCCGCGCCCTCTCGGCTCTGGTCGGCAAGCCGCTACCCTACGACACGGCGGACGCGCTCCGTGCGCTCCTGCGGGGCAAGGAAGGCCAGAACACCGCATTCTCCGGCCGGGGATATGCGCCGGGCGCCAAAGGTGTCGAAGCGCTCAGAGCCGGGCCCGTCGCTGCGTCCGGACGCCTTGGAAACGAGCCGTTCAAGCGGACCATCGCGGACTTCTACCTGACCAACCCCATCGCCCGTGCCTCGCGCACAATGGCAGAGTGTTCAGCGCTGGCGACCAGCCTAGACACCGCGATGGCAGCGGAGTAGGGCGGCGCCATGAGTAATGCCATCGAGTCTCTGGGCAGCCTTTGGGGTCCGCTTCTGGTTCTTGGCCAGATCGGGCTGTTCACGCTTGTCCTGCTGCTGTCGATTGCCTTCCTGCTGCTCCTGGACCGCAAGATCTGGGCCGGGGTAATGATGCGCAAAGGCCCGAACGTCGTAGGCCCGTTCGGTCTTCTCCAGTCGTTCGCGGACTTTGGGAAATTCCTCCTGAAAGAGATCGTGATCCCGGCAGGTGCGAACAAGTTTGTGTTCCTGTTCGCGCCGATCCTTACCTGTACGTTGGCCTTTACGGCGTGGGCAGCCATTCCGGTGGCCCCAGGAACAGAGACGGGAACGACCTGGGTCATTTCGAACCTCAATGTCGGCGTGCTGTATCTCTTCGCCATCAGTTCGCTCGGTGTCTACGGCATCATCATGGGCGGATGGGCCTCGAACTCGAAATACCCCTTCCTTGGCGCGCTGCGGTCGGCAGCGCAGATGGTGTCGTATGAGGTTTCGATCGGCTTCGTGATCGTCACGGTCGTTCTAATGGTCGGCTCCATGAACCTGGCCGACATCGTGAACAACCAGGCGGGCGGCATCCAGAACTGGCACGCGTTCAGCTTCCAGAACTTCCCGCTGATCATTGTCATGCTGCCGATGTTCGTGATCTTCTTCATCTCGGCGCTGGCCGAGACGAACCGTCCGCCGTTTGACCTGCCGGAAGCCGAATCCGAACTCGTGGCCGGCTATCAGGTTGAATATGGCTCGACGCCGTACCTGCTCTTCATGCTCGGCGAGTATCTGAACATCGTGCTGATGTGCGCGATGATGACGATCCTGTTCCTGGGCGGATGGCATGGCCCGATTGCGCTCGGTCCGGAAGCGACTGCGAACCTGCCGCCGCTGCTGCTCAGCCTGGCTGGCCTGTTCTGGTTCATGTTCAAGATCCTGTTCTTCTTCTTCCTGTTCGCGATGGTGAAGGCCATCGTGCCGCGCTACCGGTATGACCAGCTGATGCGTCTGGGCTGGAAGATCTTCCTGCCGACGTCACTGGCTGCCGTCCTGGTGGTCGCCGGCTACGTCACCTATTTCGGAGTTCAGTCATGAGCCTCGCGCAAACCCTTCGCGGCGCCCTTCTGACAGATTTCCTCGGCGCCTTCTGGACGGCGACGCTGGAGATGTTCCGCCGAAAGGCGACTGTAAACTACCCGTTCGAGAAGAACCCGCTATCACCCCGGTTCCGGGGCGAGCACGCACTGCGCCGCTTTCCGAGCGGCGAGGAGCGCTGCATCGCATGCAAACTGTGCGAGGCGATCTGCCCGGCGCAGGCCATCACCATCGAGGCCGAACCGCGCGAAGACGGCGCACGCCGCACGACGCGCTACGACATCGACATGGTGAAATGCATTTATTGCGGCTTCTGCCAGGAAGCGTGTCCGGTGGACGCGATCGTGGAAGGTCCGAACTTCGAATTCGCAACGGAAACCCGTGAAGAGTTGTTCTATGACAAGGAACGCCTCCTCGCGAACGGCGACCGTTGGGAGCGGCTTATTGCCAAAAATCTTGAGCTGGATGCGCCCTATCGCTAGGGCGCGCTGAAGCAATCAACGCATGCCGGCCGGCGAGGGGCGCCTCCGGAACAATGAAGGGGCGAGAAGGCAATGGCACTGATCGCATTTGGATTGATCGCGGCCGTCGTGATCCTGTCGGCAATGTTCGTCATTGTCGCGCGAAACCCGGTGCACTCGGTGCTCTGGCTCATCCTCGCATTCTTTTCGTCCGCTGGGCTTCTGGTGCTGATCGGCGCGGAGTTCCTCGCGATGCTGCTGGTCGTCGTCTATGTTGGTGCGGTGGCGGTGTTGTTCCTGTTCGTCGTGATGATGCTCGACGTCGACTTCGTGGAACTGAAGCAAGGGACACTGCGCTATTGGCCATTTGCGTTGCTGGTGGGCGTGATCTTCCTCGGCGAACTGGCCCTGGTCTGGGCGGCCAGCGGACAGCTCACGTTCGATGCCTATGATCCGTCGCCCGGCGCAGAGACCAACGCCGAGGCCATCGGCGGCGTGATGTACACGCAATACCTGCTGCTGTTCCAGCTGGCCGGGGTGATCCTGCTGGTCGCGATGATCGGCGCGATCGTGCTCACGCTGCGCCATCGCCCGCATGTCAAACGCCAGGATGTCGGCCACCAGACCGCTCGCCGCCGCGGAGACGCGTTCGAATTGAAGGACCCGACACCGGGTCAGGGGATCTGAACCGATGGAACTCGGCATTCTTCATTTTCTGATCGTCTCGGCGGCGCTCTTCACGATTGGCGTCGTGGGCATCTTTGTGAACCGCAAGAACGTCATCGTCATCCTGATGGCGCTCGAGCTGATCCTGCTTTCGGTAAACCTCAACCTAGTCGCCTTTTCGGTTTTTACGGGGACGATCCAGGGCCAGATCTTTGCGATGCTCGTGCTGACCGTTGCGGCGGCCGAGGCTGCGGTCGGGCTGGCTATCCTTGTCGTCTACTTCCGGAATCGCCGCGACATCTCGGTTGAGAATGTCGACCTGATGAAAGGCTGACCCCAGCATGCTTCCGGATAGCTTCCTGATTTACATCGTTCTTGCGCCCGGCTTTGCGGCGCTGACGGGTCTTGTCCACAAGTGGATCGGCGACCGACTCGTGATGCTGGTGACCACGGGTGTGGTGCTGTCGGCCGGCGCGCTGTCGCTGTATCAGCTGTTCGCCTATGTCGCCGGCCTCGGCCATGCTCCGGCTGCGGAACATCATGCCGGCCTTGATGCCTATCTCACGGCAGGCACGGAAGCTGCGGCGGTACATCTTCAGCAGCACATCATCACGCTGATGCCATGGATCCATGTCGGTGATTTTCACGCCAACTGGGCGATCCGCGTCGATACGCTTTCGATCGTGATGATGGCAGTGATCACGGGCGTGTCCGGCCTCGTGCATCTCTATTCCTGGGGCTACATGAGTGAAGACCCGCACAAGGCGCGCTTCTTTGCGTACCTGTCGCTCTTCACTTTCATGATGCTGATGCTGGTCGTTGCGGACAACTTCATCCAGCTGTTCTTCGGCTGGGAAGGCGTGGGACTCGCATCCTATCTGCTGATCGGCTTCTGGTACACGAAGAAGGCGCCGAACGATGCCTCGATCAAAGCCTTCGTGACCAACCGCGTGGGCGACTTTGGCCTGGCGCTCGGCATCATGGCCGTGTTCTTCATGTTCCGCAGCGTGGAGTTCGGGCCGGTTCTCGATGCCATCCGCACCAATGCGGTGATCACGCCATTTGCTTTTGCAGAGCCGCTTCCGGCGCGTGAATCGGTGATCGTGTTCTTCGGTCAGCGCGTCTATGCGCTCGAACTGATCGGCATCCTTCTGTTCATCGGTGCGATGGGCAAGTCTGCGCAGTTCTTCCTGCACGTCTGGCTGCCGGACGCGATGGAAGGTCCGACGCCCGTTTCGGCACTGATCCACGCGGCGACGATGGTGACCGCCGGCGTCTATCTCGTCTGCCTCCTGTCGCCGATCTATGAGTACACGTTCTACGCTTCGGGTATGATTGCGCTCGTCGGCGCCGTCACGGCGCTCTATGCCGCGACAGTCGGCATGGCGCAGAACGACATCAAGCGCGTGATCGCTTATTCGACCTGTTCGCAGCTCGGCTACATGTTCTTTGCCGCCGGTGTCGGCGCCTATGAGGCGGCGATGTTCCACCTGTTCACACACGCCTTCTTCAAGGCGCTGCTGTTCCTTGGCGCGGGTTCGGTCATCCACGGCATGCACCATGAGCAGGACATGCGGAAAATGGGAGGCCTGGCGAAGTTCATGCCGCTGACCTACGCGGCCATGATGATCGGCACGATTGCTATCATTGGCCTTGGCGTGCCGCACACCAAGATAGGCTTCTCGGGCTTCTTCTCGAAGGATGCGATCCTCGAAAGCACCTTTGCCGGCGCGATGGCGCAGGTATCGTTTGCGCAGATGGCCTTCTGGTTCGGTCTGGTCGCGGCGTTCCTTACCAGCTTCTATTCCTGGCGCCTCATCTACATGACGTTCCATGGCCCGGCGCCGCACCTGGCGCATGATGATCACCACGCTGATCACGCCCATGCCCACGACACGCACAATGCGCACGACGATCATGGACATGGACATGATCACACGCCGCACGAGAGCCCGGTTGTGATGCTTATCCCGTTGGCGCTGTTGAGCCTCGGTGCGATGTTTGCCGGCCTGTATTTCTACAACGCCTTTGTGGACGGACAGAACGAAGCCTTCTGGGCGGGCGCGATCTATCGTTCGGCCGAGAACCACGTTCTGCATGGACGCCACGACGTCCCGGAATGGGTGATCTATGCGCCGCTGATTGTCACCATTTGCGGCTTCCTCATCGCGACGTTCACCTACCTGTTCAACCGCGGTGTCGGCAAACGCGTTGCAGACAGTGGCGGCCCGCTGCACGCGCTGTTCTCGAACAAGTGGTACTTCGACGAGATCTACAACGCGACGCTGGTGCGGGGCGCCGCCTTACTCGGCAATATCTTCTGGCGCGCTGACAAAAAGGTTATCGACGGCATCGGTCCGGACGGTGTGGCGAAAGTCACGAACGTCAGTGCACGTATCCTGTCGCGCATGCACGCGGGCTATCTCTATCACTATGCATTCGTGATCATCGGCGCAGCGATCACGTTCGGTGCCATTCTGTGGCTGCGCGCCGGAGGCGCAAACTGATGGGCGGCTTTCCGATCCTGACTGTGATGACTTTCCTGCCGCTGGTGGGGGCGCTGCTTGTCATGCTCGTGCGCTCTGCCACAACGGGCGGTCGGCAGGGCAGTGGCGCTGCCGACTCAGGCAAGACCGTATTGCTGGCGGGCGTGATCATTTCCGCAGCCACGTTCGTGGCTTCGGTCGCGGCATTTGTGTCGTTCGACCGCGGGCAAGCCGGTTATCAGCTTGTGGAGCAGTATGCCTGGTACGGACCGATCAGCTTCAAGCTGGGCGTCGATGGCCTGTCGCTGTCGCTGGTGCTGCTGACGACCTTCCTTACGCCGATCTGCTTGCTGGCCAGCTGGAACTCGATCGAGAAACGCGTGACCGAATACGTGATCGCCTTCCTCGTGCTCGAAACCTTCATGATCGGCGTCTTCGTTTCGCTCGATCTGGTGCTGTTCTACATCTTCTTCGAGGCAGGTCTGATCCCGATGTTCCTGATCGTGGGCATCTGGGGCGGCAAGGACCGCGTCTATGCCGCGTTCAAATTCTTCCTCTACACGCTGATAGGTTCGCTGCTGATGCTGATCGCCATGGTCTACATGATCATCGCGGCGGGCTCGGCAGACTTTGAAGTGCTGGAGAAATTCGCCTTTGCGCCCGAGGTCCAGACCTGGCTCTGGTTGGCCTTCGCGGCGTCCTTCGCGGTGAAACTGCCGATGTGGCCGGTGCACACCTGGTTGCCGGATGCTCACGTGCAGGCGCCGACGGCCGGCTCGGTCATTCTGGCCGGTGTGCTGCTGAAGATGGGTGGCTACGGCTTCCTGCGCTTCTCGCTGCCGATGTTCCCGGATGCGAGCCACCTGTTCCAGCCTGCGATGTTCGCGCTGGCGGTGATTGCCATCGTCTACACTTCGTTGGTGGCGTGGCGCCAGACCGACATGAAGAAGCTGATCGCCTATTCGTCTGTCGCGCACATGGGCTTTGTGACGCTCGGCATCTTTTCGTTCAATGAGACCGGCGTACAGGGCGCGGTGTTCCAGATGCTCAGCCACGGGATCATTTCGGGCGCCCTGTTCCTGATCGTCGGCGTTGTCTACGACCGGATGCATACCCGCGAGATCGCCGCGTATGGTGGTCTGGTGAACCGGATGCCGATCTATGCGTCCTTCTTCATGTTGTTCACGATGGCCAACGTGGGCCTGCCGGGTACCAGCGGCTTCGTGGGGGAAATCCTCACGATGGTTGGCGGTTTCGCCGCCGCATCTTGGGCCGCTGCCGGCGCGGCGCTCGGTGTGATCTTCTCGGCGGTCTACATGCTGACGCTCTACCGGCGCACGGTGTTCGGCGAGATCACCAATCCCGCGCTGCAAGGCATCAAGGACATGAACCTGATCGAGTGGGTGTGCCTTGCACCGCTCGCTGCGCTGACGCTTCTGTTCGGTGTCGCGCCGAACCTGATCTTCAATCTTACCGACAGCTCCAGTTTGCGGATCCTGTCGATGATGGCCGGGGGCCAGTAGACCATGCTGGATTTCACCTCAATCCTGATGACGGTTGCGCCGGAGCTCTGGCTGGCCTTGGCAGGCCTGACCGGTGTGCTGCTCGGTGCGGTGTTCGGTGAGCGGTTCAATTCCCTGTCCTTCAAGTTCGGCGCGCTGTCACTCTTCGGTGCGGCGGCCCTGGCAGCCATCCACCTGAGTGGCGGCGAAGCCTTTGGCGGTCTCGTGCGGACCAATGCGTTTGTGAATTTCGCGAAAGTGATCAGCTTTGTGCTGGCCGGTATCGCGCTGTTCGTTTCGGAAGGCTTCCTGAAACGGCATGAAACGAGCCGCTACGAGTATGCGCTGCTGACGATCTTCGCGAGCCTCGGCATGGGCATCATCCTGTCGGCGGCCGATCTGATGACCTTGTACATGGGCATCGAGACGCTCAGCCTTTCATCCTACGTGCTCGCGGCCTTCCATCGCGACTCGGCGCGGTCGTCTGAAGCGGGCCTGAAGTATTTCGTTCTGGGTGCCCTGGCTTCGGGCATGCTGCTTTACGGAGCGTCGCTGGTCTATGGCTTCACAGGAACGACTTCGTTTGCCGGCATAGCCGCATCCGGAATGGCGACCGGCACAATGTTCGGAATGGTGCTGATGATTGTCGGTCTTGCCTTCAAGATTTCCGCTGCGCCGATGCACGTCTGGACGCCGGACGTCTACGAAGGCGCACCCACGTCTGTGGTCGCATTCTTCGCTTCGGCGCCCAAACTGGCGTCGACGGTCGTGTTCGCAAATGTCCTGTTTACGGTGTTCGGCGCCGCCATGGATCAATGGCAGCTGATCGTCGCCATCATAGCCGGTATGTCGATGATCATCGGCTCACTGGGCGCGCTGACTCAAACCAATATCAAACGCCTGCTTGGCTACTCGTCGATTGCGAACGTCGGCTATGCGCTCGTCGCCGTGGCGGCTGGGCAGGAAGCGGGCGCCTCGGCGCTGCTGACTTTCTCGACCATCTATGCTGTGACTTCACTCGGCCTGTTCGCGGGCGTGCTTGCCATGCGCCGCCGCGGCGGCATGGTCGAAGGCATTTCCGAACTGGGCGGGCTTGCCCGCACCAAGCCGGTGCTGGCCGTCACCCTGTCGGTGCTGATCTTCTCGATCGCGGGCCTTCCGCCGTTCGGCGGCTTCTTTGGCAAGTTTGAAGTCCTGCGCGCCGGTTTGGATGCCGGGCTGATGCCGCTCGCCATTCTGGTGGTGATCGCATCGGTGATCTCGCTGGGGTACTACCTGCGCCTGATCAAGATCATGTGGTTCGACGAGCCCACCGAGCGGTTCGAGAACGTGGACGTGTCGGTAATGATGACCGTGGTGCTCAGCGCCATCGTTGCGGGTATTGTGTTCATGGTCTTCATCAGTGAACTTGGAACCGGCGGATGGGCTTCGTTCGCAGCGGCGGGTCTACCGCGTTGAGCCTCAGCTGGCCGGTCTATCAATTCGGCATCATCGACAGCACGAATACCGAAGCGAAGCGGCGCGTTCTGGCGGGCTTCTACGACCAATGGGTGGTTGCGTCGCAGCAGTCGGCCGGGCGAGGCCGGCAGGACAGGCAATGGCTGTCTCCTGTCGGAAACATCTACACGACCGCACTGTTCCACGAGCCGGGCGGCTTGCCTGTGGCGTTGCGATTGCCGTTCGCCTGCGCGCTTGCGGTGCGGGACGTGGTCCGTGAACATGCACCGGCGGCCGATGCGCGGCTGAAATGGCCAAATGATGTGCGCATAGATAGGAAGAAAGTGTCGGGAATCCTGATCGAAACAGGTGGGTCCGGGGCGGACTTCTGGGTCGCGGCCGGGATGGGCGTCAATGTCCTGGTGCTGCCGGACAACGTCACCCAGCCTGCGACAAGCCTGGCCGAACTCGGCATGCCGCCGTCCATGGGGCTCGACGCCGCGTTGCTGTCACTCCGGACGGCGTTCTCGAAACGGCTCGAGCAGGCCCGGGCCGGCTTTGAAGGAATCCGGCAGGACTGGCTTGCGAGCGCCGAAGGGCTTGGCGAGACCTATCACATTCGCGCGGGCGACGTTGCATTTGACGGCGTTTTCGAAGACCTCGGGCCGGATGGCGCCATGGTCGTTCGATTGCCGGACGGATCACGGCGCTCCATAAGTGCCGGTGAAGTAGAAATCCGCAGGAGCTGAGGCGAAAATGCTGCTCGCAATCGACGTTGGAAACACGAACACGGTGTTCGGCCTGCATGACGGGGATGACTGGATCCACAGCTGGCGCAGCGCGACGGATTCAACCAAAACGGCGGATGACCACGCCTCCTGGTTGTGGCGACTGGCGGACATGCACGGCGTGGACATGGCCAGGACCAGGGGCTGCGTGATCTCGACCGTCGTGCCGCAGGCCCAGTTCAACTTCCGAAACCTTGCGCGGCGCTATCTGAACGTCGAGCCGATGTTCATCGGCGACCCCGGCCTCAAGACAGGCGTTGCCCTCCGGGTGCGCCATCCCGAGCAGGTGGGCGCGGACCGGATCGCGTCAGCGCTGGGCGCGCATGTGAAATACCCGGGACCGCTGATCGTGATCGACAGCGGCACCGCGACCACGCTCGACGTTGTGGGGGCTGATGGCGGGTTCGAGGGCGGCATCATCTCGCCCGGTATCTACCTGTCGATGCGCGCCCTGCACGAGGCGGCGGCCCAATTGCCCAGGATCGCCATCCAGAAACCGTCCAATGTCATCGGCAAGGATACGGTCTCGGCGATGCAGTCCGGTGTTTTTCTTGGATATATTGAGCTGATTGATGGGCTCGTGCGGCGGGTCAAAGCCGAGTATGGTGCCCCCATGACCGTCGTCGCCACAGGGGGGGTAGCCTCCCTTTTCGAAGGCGCGAGCGAAACCATCGACCATTACGACCAGGATGTCCTGATCCGTGGGTTGCTGGAAGTCTGGAAACTGAACCGTTGAGACCTGATGCCCGATAGCGCTGCGACGACCGACGAACTTGTGTTCCTGCCTCTGGGCGGGTGCGGCGAGATCGGTATGAATCTCAATGCATACGGTTATGGTCCGGTCCATGACCGGCGCTGGATCATTGTTGATGTCGGGGTGACCTTCGGTGGCTCGGATACGCCCGGAATCGATCTTATCTGTGCCGATCCGGCCTACCTCGTCGGCGAGAACATCGACGCGGTGTTCCTGACCCACGCGCATGAGGACCATATCGGCGCCATCGGCCTGCTGTATCCCATGCTGAGAACCAAGGCGCCGATCTACGCGACGCCGTTCACGGCCGAACTGGTGCGCGGGAAGATGCTTGAGCGCGGTGTGGATACGCGCCTGCTGAAAACGATCTCCCTCGAGTCGACCGTCAAGGCTGGGCCGTTTTCGGTGACCTATGTGACCCTGACCCACTCAATTCCCGAGCCGAATGCGCTCGCAATCGATACGCCGGCTGGCCTTATCCTGCACACAGGTGACTGGAAGATCGATCCGGAGCCGCTGGTTGGGCACAAGACGGACATTGCAGGGCTGACCGCGCTGGGTGATCGCGGGGTGCTCGCGATGGTGTGCGACTCCACCAATGTGTTCGAGAATGGCGAGGCCGGCTCGGAAGACACAGTCCGCAAAGGGCTGATCGATCTGATTGCCCAGCAGACCGGGGCAGTGGCCGTCACGACGTTCGCCTCCAACGTGGCACGCGTTAAGTCGATCATCGAAGCGGCGAATCTGGCCGGGCGCGATGTCTGTCTCGTCGGCCGCAGCATGCACAAGATCACCGACGCGGCGAAGGCGGTGGGCATCCTTCCGGCCAATCTGGAATTCGTGGACGAAGCCGAGGCCGGTTTCCTGCCGCCGGAGAACATCCTTTATCTTTGCACGGGAAGTCAGGGCGAGCCCAATGCGGCGCTGACACGGATCGCGCGAGGTGATCACCGCAACGTGTCGCTCGCCGAGAACGACACGGTGATATTTTCGTCGCGCCTGATCCCCGGCAACGAAACATCCGTCTACGCGTTACAGAACTCACTGGCCGAACAAGGCATCCGGATCATCACACCCCGGATGATCCCCGAACCGATCCACGTGTCGGGCCATCCGTGTCGGGACGAATTGCGCCGCATGTACCAATGGGTCCGGCCACGCGTGTCCATCCCCGTGCACGGAGAGCGCCGTCACATCATGGAGCACGCAGCTTATGCGAAATCGCTGCAGGTCCAGTCTGCACTGATGCCGCGCAATGGCAGCCTGATCCGGCTGGCGCCCGGCGAGCCGGAAATCATCGATGAAGTGCCGTCCGGACGGCTGTTGCTGGATGGCTCCCGGCTTGTGCCGGAAGCGGCTGAAGGCTTGATCCAGCGCCGGCGTCTATCGGTAAGCGGATTAATCCTGGCGACGGTCTGCCTGGACGACACGGGTGCGGTCGTAGATGGGCCGGTCATTGCCGTGAAGGGCTTGTCAGAGTCCGATGGCCGCATCGCGGATGAAAGTCTTGAACCTTTGGACGAAGCAGCTGCGCGCGCCCTTGAAAGTATCAAACGCCGCGACCGCGACGACGACGATGTGATCGAAAAGGTTGTCGGGCGCGCCCTGCGTAAGGCTTGTGAAGCAGAATTCGGGATCCGTCCCCTGATTGAAGTGATCGTGTTGAGGAGCTGAAGCACCATGAGCGAATTCAAGATTGGCCCTTTGAACCATGTCGGCGTGGCCGTGCCAAACCTCGAGCAGGCCTGCCAAACATACCGTGACCTCTATGGTGCCACCGACATCACCACGCCCTTCGATATGCCGGAGCAGGGGGTGAAGGTCTGTTTCGTCAACCTGCCGAACAGCCAGATCGAACTGATCGAGCCTTTGAACGATGCCTCGCCGATTGCGAATTTCATCAAGAAGAATCCATCCGGCGGGCAACACCATGTCTGTTTCGAAGTGGCGGATATCCACGAAGCCGTCGACGAAATGGAAAAGCGCGGCGCAACCGTGCTGGGCAAGCCCCGGATTGGCGCCCATGGCACCCTCATCATCTTCGTTCACCCCAAGAACTCCAACGGTGTTCTGGTTGAACTGATGGAAACCCCCAAAGGTCACCACTGATGTCCATCACAGGCGCAGTCATCGTCTTTGTCCTCGGCTGGTGGATCAGCTTCCTTGCGGTCCTGCCGATCGGCGTGAAGGGTCAGTGGGAGAACGACTCGACCATTCCCGGTACCGAAGAGGCCGCACCGGTAAACCCGATGCTGCTCAAGAAAGTGCTCTGGGCCTCGGTGGGCGCTGCCGTCATCACGGGGCTGGCTGCGCTGATCATCCCCCGCCTGCTTGCGCAATAGGGGGCTGACCGGCTAGGTGAGCCCCGTCAGAAAAGCCCGAAAGAGAGCCCTAAATGCGTCTGTCGAACTACTTTTTGCCGGTCTCCAAGGAAGCGCCGGCGGACGCTTCAATCGTTTCGCACCAGCTTATGCTGCGCACCGGCATGATCCGGCAGAACGGCGCCGGGATCTATTCCTGGCTGCCGCTGGGCTTCAAGGTTCTGAAGCGAATCGAGCAGATTGTGCGCGAGGAGATGAACCGCGCCGGCGCCATCGAAATGCTGATGCCGACGCTGCAGCAGGCCGACCTCTGGCGCGAGTCGGGCCGGTATGAGGCCTATGGCAAGGAAATGCTGCGTATCAAGGATCGGCATGACCGCGAGATGCTCTACGGGCCGACCAATGAAGAGCTCATCACGGATGTGTTCCGCACCTATGTGAAAAGCTACAAGCAGCTGCCGGTGAACCTGTATCACCAGCAATGGAAGTTCCGGGATGAAGTGCGTCCCCGTTTCGGGGTCATGCGGGGCCGGGAATTCCTGATGAAAGACGCTTACTCGTTCGATCTGACGGAAGAGGGCGCGCGCCAGTCATACCGCAAGATGTTCTGCGTCTATCTGAACGCGTTTGACCGGATGGGGCTGACGGCGATACCCATGCGCGCCGATACCGGCCCGATCGGCGGTGACCTCAGCCATGAGTTCATCATTCTTGCAGACACGGGCGAAAGCGCAGTCTTCTGCGACCGCGCATTGTTGGACATGCCGGCGCCGGGACTCGACCTGGATTTCAACGGCGATCTCATACCGGTCGTCGAAGAGCGCACGCGCTACTATGCGGCAACGGAAGAGATGCACGACGAAGCCGCGTTCAACGCACTGCCGGAAGACCGGCGCGTTTCGGCCCGAGGTATCGAGGTGGGCCACATCTTCTATTTCGGCACCAAGTATTCTGCGCCGATGAATGCCGTGGTGCAGGGGCCTGACAGCCAGATGGTTCCGGTGCAGATGGGCAGCTATGGCATTGGTGTTTCGCGTCTGGTTGGCGGGATCATCGAAGCCAGCCATGACGAGAATGGCATCATCTGGCCGGACGCTGTGGCGCCGTTCACGGTTGGTCTGATCAACATGCGAGTCGGCGATGCTGCCTGCGACGCGGCTTGCGCTGAGCTCTACGCACAGCTTGAAAAGGCCGGGATTGAAACCCTGTACGACGACACCGAAGACCGGGCCGGCGCGAAGTTTGCGCGCATGGATCTGATCGGTTTGCCGTGGCAGATCGTCATTGGCCCCAAAGGTCTTGAAAAAGGCGTGGTGGAATTGAAACACCGCAGGACGGGCGAAAAGACCGAGATGTCGGCCGAGGACGCGGTGCGGAGGATTGCTTCGTGAGCCATGGCGAGGCGAAAGCGGCGGCTCCCTTCGGGCGTCTTGAGCGCACGCTGGCCTTGCGATACTTGTTGGCGCGCCGCGAACATGGCGGCGCCAGCCTGATCGCGATCATATCTTTCGTCGGTATCTTCTTTGCCGTGGCCGCGCTGATCATCACCATGTCGATCATGAGCGGCTTCCGGGCGACCCTCCTGGACGCGTTGCTGGGTGGAGAGCCGCATATCGCGGTCGCCGTCGATGGCTTGCCCGAAGCGGAAGCAACGCGAATTGCGGCCGACATAAAGACTGTTCCAGACGTCGTCAGCGTTTCGCCCTATATTGAGCAGTTCGTGTTGCTGTCTGCCAATGGTGTGCGCACCGGCGGCGTCGTACGCGCCATTCCGCCGGCGGACCTCGCCACCATGCCGATCTTGAAGGATGGCGGATCAACCGCCATCGGAAACGGTTTCGGGGCCGGCCGCAATGGCGGCAACGTGATCATGATTGGCCAGTACCTGGCGGCGAACCTCGGTTTGGGTATCGGCGACCAGGTCGAGATCGTGACGACGCAAATGAGATCCGGCCCCGTCGGCCAGACGCCGATCAGCAAGTCCTATGTAGTGGGCGACATCTTCCGTACCGGGAGTGCCCAGCTGGACAACGTATATGTTTTCATGCCGATGCAGCAGGCGCAGATCCTGTTCCAGTCCAAGGGGCGGTTTCAGTATCTCGACGTTCGCGTGAAGAATCCGGACAACACAGAAATCGTGATGCAGAAGATACCGGACGCTGCCGGTTACGGTTTGCTGCTTCGTGACTGGAAAACCAAGAACCGGACCTATCTCGGCGCGCTGCGGACGGAGCGGGTCATGGTGCGGTTGCTCGTGACCATCATCATGATGATTGCGACCCTCAATATCATCGTCGGCGTCGTAATGCTGGTGAAGAACAAGACCCGCGATATCGCTATCCTGCGCACCATCGGGCTTAGCCGGTCAGGCGTGCTGCGGGTGTTCCTGATGGTGGGCACAGCCCTCGGATCGCTCGGCGCATTGCTGGGTATGGTGGTTGGCGTCCTGTTCATCGTGAATATCGGACCCATCGAGGCGCTGATCAATCTGGCGATCGACGGCGAAGTCTTCCCGGCCGAGCAGTACGGTCTCGATCACCTTCCGGCGGTTCTGGACTGGGGTGAGGTGTTCAGCACCGGTTCCTACGCTCTGTTGATGTCCATGTTCGTATCGATGATCCCGGCGATCTGGGCCTCGTCCCAGGACCCCGTCAAAGCGCTGAGGTTCGAATGACCGCTGCTCCTGTTCTGGAATTGAAAGCGATCGAGCGCACCTACAACACCAGCGCGGGCGCGTTGCATGTGTTGCGGGGCACGGATCTGTGCATCGCGCCCGGCGAACTCGTCGGGCTGGTCGGCCCGTCCGGCTCGGGCAAGTCCACGCTTCTGCATACGGCAGGCCTGCTGGAGCGTCCGGAAGATGGTGATGTCCTGCTGGACGGCATCGATTGCCTGAAACTGAACGAAAATGGGCGCACGGCGATCCGGCGCAAGAAGATCGGTTTCGTCTACCAGTTCCACCACCTGCTGCCAGAGTTCAACGCGGTCGATAACGTGGCAATGCCGCTGATGATCGCCGGCAAAAGCCGGAAAGCCGCGCGAGAGCGGGCCTCGGCGCTGCTGGACGAGATGGGGCTGTCTGAGCGGCTGTTCCACCAGCCGGCCCAGCTGTCCGGCGGTGAGCAGCAAAGGGTGGCGATTGCCCGCGCGCTGGCCAATGATCCTCGGCTGGTGATCGCCGATGAACCGACCGGGAACCTCGACCCCGCCACCACCGAGCGCGTGTTTGCCACGCTGATCAAGATGGTGCGGGAGGAAGGGGCCGGTGTCCTGGTCGCGACCCACAATCTGGCGCTGATCCGCCATATGGACCGGGTTTTGACGCTTCAAGATGGCAAATTGGTGGATTACACAGAGTAACACCCTGTGGAACACGCCCATTCCCCATTGGCGCCAGGGGTGATTCGGTGCGAGTCTGCGGGCTTGCGAGGTAAGCACCATGGGCCAACCGGTATTCATCCCTCTGGCGATCCGTTCGAGCTATTCGCTGCTCGAGAGCATGATCACGCCCGGCGACATTGCCAAATGGTGTAAGCGGCACGAGGTGCCGGCGGCGGCGGTGACGGACCGGAACAACCTGTTCGGCGCGCTCGAGCTGTCCCTGAAGCTCGCCGAGTCGGGCATTCAGCCCATCATGGCTTGCTGCTTTGACATCACGGACGGTGTGCCAAGGTCGGAGCCGACCCGGGTTTCGCTCTACGCGCAGAACGAAGCCGGCTACCAGCGCCTGATGTTCCTCTCGTCACGGTCGTTTCTCGATGCGCCGGATGGCACACCGAAACTGCATCGCAGGCTTTTGCTGGAAGATACGGATGGTCTGATCCTGCTGACCGGCGGGGCCGAGGGCGAAGTCGCCCGGCACATCCAGAAGGGGCGCACCGGCGATGCCCGGACCGAGCTGTCGACCCTCGCAGCGGCCTATCCGGGCCGGTGCTACGTCGAGATCACCCGCCATGGTACGAGCGCCGAGTTGAAAAGCGAGGCTGGCCTTCTTGATCTGGCCTATGAGCTCGGGCTGCCGATCGTGGGAACGCACGATGCGAGGTTCATGAGCCCCGGCGATGTGGTCGCCCATGATGCCCTGATGTGTATCGCGAATGGCGAGTACCTCGGACAGGATGACCGCAAGCGCGTCGAGCCGTCTCAATATCTGAAATCACCGGCCGAAATGCTCGAACTGTTCGCAGACTTGCCCGAGGCGATTGAATCCACTTTTGAAATAGCGCGGCGCTGTGCCATCCGCGCCGAAACCCGCAGCCCGATCCTGCCGAACTTCGTGCGTGATGGAGGCTCTGAATCTGAAGAGCTCAAGCGGCAGGCGCGCGAAGGGCTCGAGTTCAGGCTGAAGGAAGCCGACCGTCTCTATGCGGAGCGTGAAGTCTATGCCGAGCGTCTTGAGTTCGAGCTAGGCGTTATCGAGCGCATGGGGTTTCCGGGTTACTTCCTGATCGTTTCGGACTTCATCAAATGGGCAAAGCAGCATGACATCCCTGTGGGGCCTGGACGCGGTTCGGGCGCGGGCTCGCTTGTCGCCTGGTCGTTGCTGATCACGGACCTGGACCCGATCCGTTTTGACCTGCTGTTCGAACGCTTCCTGAACCCGGAACGTGTGTCGATGCCGGACTTCGACGTCGACTTCTGCCAGGAACGCCGCGGCGAAGTGATCAAATACGTCCGTGACAAATACGGCGCCGACAGCGTCGCGATGATCATCACGTTCGGCACGCTGCAGGCCAAGGCTGTGGTGCGTGATGTCGGTCGGGTCATGCAGATGCCTTACGGCCAGGTTGACCGCCTCGCGAAGCTGATCCCGTTCAACCCGGCAAAGCCGCCGACTCTCGACGAAGCCATCGCCGGCGAGCCGAAATTCGACGACGAGATCGCGGCGGATCCGCGGGTCGGGGAACTGATCGAGATCGCCCGGGCGCTCGAGGGGCTCTACAGGAACGCAGGCACACACGCTGCAGGCGTGGTGATTGCGGATCGTCCGTTGGTGAACCTCGTACCGCTCTACAACGATCCGCGTGCGGAGTTGCCCGCCTCGCAGTTCAACATGAAATACGCCGAAATGGCAGGCCTGGTGAAGTTCGACTTCCTGGGCCTGAAGACCCTGACGGTAATCGATCGCGCGCTCAAGTTCATAGCGGCGGGCGGCAAGGAGGTCGGCCCAGCCTGGCGAAGCCTTGATGATGCCGCCTCCTATGACCTGATGGCAAGCGGTGAGACGTTGGGGGTCTTCCAGCTCGAAGGCGCGGGCATGCGCGATACGCTGAAGCGTGTGCGCCCGAACAACATCGAAGACGTTATCGCGATTATCTCGCTCTATCGCCCCGGACCTATGGAAAACATTCCGGTCTATGTTCAGGGCAAGGAAGATCCTTCCTCGGTGACCTACCAACACGCCGACCTACGGCCGGTTCTGGAGGCGACCTACGGCGTTCCGGTTTACCAGGAACAGGTCATGAGGATGGCCCAAGAGGTCGCTGGGTATTCACTCGGCGAAGCCGACCTTTTGCGCCGCGCCATGGGCAAGAAGAAGCTCGAGGAGATGGTGGCCCAGCGCAAACGCTTCGTCGAGGGTGCGGCCAAGTCCAAAGGCATGGCGGAAGGCCTTGCGAACGAAATCTTCGATACGATGGAGAAGTTCGCCGGTTACGGTTTCAACAAATCGCATGCGGCCGCCTATGCGCTGATTGGATACCAGACGGCATTCCTGAAGTGCCACTTCCCGGTCGAGTTCCTCGCGGCCTCAATGAGCCTCGATATCGGCAACACCGACAAGCTGGCCGCCTTTTTCCAGGAGGCCAAGCGGTTGCGGATCAAGGTGCTTCCGGCCGACATCAATTCCTCTGCCGCCGATTTCGATGTGCGCGACGGCGCCATCGTCTATGCGCTCGGGGCGCTCAAGGGCGTTGGCGTAGAGGCGATGCGCCACGTTGTGGCCGTGCGCGGAGAGGGCGGGCCGTTCGCGGACCTCTACGATTTTGCGGAACGGATCGATCCGCGGCAGGTCAACAAGAAGGCGTTTGAATCGCTGGCCAGAGCCGGCGCGCTGGATTCGCTTGAGCCCAACCGGTTCAAGGTGCTCGAGTCGGCGGGTGTGCTCTCCCAGCACGCCACCAGCTCCGCAGGAGACCGGCAGGGCGGGCAGGGCGGCCTGTTTGCGGATGCAGAGCCGGCGCTTCGCCCGCCTTTGCCATCGCCGCGGCCATGGACTGCCCAGCAGAAGCTGGATGAAGAGTTCCGTTCCATCGGGTTCTATTTCTCCGGCCACCCCCTCGATGACGTGCTGACCTCGCTTGACCGGGACCGGATTACGCTGGTGATGGAGATCGCCGAGCGGGCCGGGGACGGACGTCCGCTGGAAATGATTGGTATCGTCCGGGCGCGCAACGACAAGACAAGCCGGAACGGAAACAAGTTTGCCTTCCTGACGATGTCGGATCCCACCGGTGAGTGCGAGATCACGGTCTATTCAGAGGGGCTGTTGCAGTTCGGAGAGCTGCTGAAGCCCGGCAAGGCCGTCGCGGTGACGGTATCCGTGAAGCAGAACGGCGAAGAAACGCGGCTCCTTCTCGAACGGGCCGTGGAGTTGGAATCCGCCCGGATATCCAAACCGTCCGGTTCCCTTGTCGTACGACTTTCGGCGGGGGCAAATCCCACCGAGATCGCGCGGGTGGTGGACCGCCTGGAAGGTCTTCCCGATCCGGACCGGGGGGCCATCCTGCTGGAAATGCCTCTCGAGGACGGCCGATTGGTTACCGTCCGGCTGCCGCAGACCTATACGATCAGCCTGCGGGCCCAGCGGGCCCTGAAGGAAATTCCGGGGGTTGAGCGGGTTGTACCTCGCCGGGCTGCCTGAACGAGCCGGTTGGCCGCTCTTTCAGCTTGCCCCGAGCGGCAAAAGCTGTATAGCAGCCCACTTCTAAACCATGTCGCGGGTGCATCCGGTGCGACGGGCTAGTCCCGTAGTTCCACCCTGCGACGGCCAACCGGATGGAGAAAATCGATGGCCCTTCCTGACTTTTCGATGCGTCAGCTGCTTGAAGCTGGTGTTCACTTTGGTCACCAGACCCACCGCTGGAACCCGCGCATGAAGCCGTACATCTACGGCGAGCGCTCCGGCATCCACATCATGGACCTGTCCCACACGGTGCCTTCGCTGCACCAGGCGCTTGTCTTTGTGCGCGACACCGTGGCCAAAGGCGGCCGCATCCTGTTTGTCGGCACCAAGCGCCAGGCTCAGGACCCGGTCGCTGAAGCAGCCCAGCGCTGCGCCCAGTACTACATGAACCATCGCTGGCTCGGCGGCACGCTGACGAACTGGGCTACCGTGTCCAACTCGATCAAGCAGCTGCGCGAACTGACCGCAATGTTCGAATCCGGCGGCGGTTCAGGCCTCACCAAGAAAGAGCTTCTGGACCTCCAGCGCCGCCGTGAGAAGCTGCAGCGCGCCCTTGGCGGTATTGCCAACATGGGCGGCCTGCCGGCTGCGATCATCGTGATCGACACGAACAAGGAAGCCATCGCCGTTCAGGAAGCCCGCAAGCTGGGTATCCCGGTCGTGGCCGTTCTCGACACGAACTGTGATCCGGCAGATGCCGACTATGGCTTCCCGGGCAACGACGACGCTGCGCGTGCCATCTCGCTCTACTGCAACCTGTTCGCCGATGCCGTGCTCGACGGTCTCGCCGAATCGACCGCCGGTCTGGGCGTTGACCTCGGCGCGATGTCGGATGTGTCGGCACTGGCCGATGCGGATGTCCAGGTTGCTGGTGAAGCGGCGGCAGGCGAAGCCTGAAACGTCGCCTCTGGCGCAACAATTCAACTGAAGGATCAAAGCCATGGCTGAGATTACAGCGGCACTTGTGAAACAACTGCGCGAGAAGACCGGCGCAGGCATGATGGATGCGAAAAAAGCGCTCGTCGAAAACGACGGTGACGAAGCCGCCGCCATTGAATGGCTGCGCGCGAAAGGCCTGTCGAAGGCCGCGAAGAAGTCGGGCCGTGCGGCCGCAGAGGGCCTCGTGGCCGTCAAGTTGTCGGATGACGGCAAGTCGGGCACGATCGTCGAACTCAACGCCGAGACCGACTTCGTGTCGCGCAACGAGAACTTCCAGAAAGCGCTCGACGGCATCAGCTCGGTCGCGCTGACCACCGATGGCTCGGTCGCTGCCGTGGCGGCTGCGCCCGCACCGGACGGCGAAGGTTCGGTCGATGACATGATCAAGCGCATGATCGCCACGATCGGCGAAAACATGACGCTGCGCCGCTCGGCCAAGATCACGACCTCGGGCCGCGTGTCGTCCTACATCCACAACGCTGCTGCGCCCGGCATGGGCAAGGTCGGTGTACTGGTGGCGCTCGAAGGCTCGGGCGATCTGGAAGATGCGGGCCGCAAGGTTGCGATGCACATCGCTGCCACGTCGCCGGCTGCTGCAACGACGGCAGAACTCGATCCGGCGCTGATCGAATCGGAAAAGCGTGTGCTGACCGAGCAGGCCCGCGAAAGCGGCAAGCCGGACGCCGTGATCGAGAAGATGATCGTCGGTCGCATGCAGAAGTTCTACAAGGAAGTTGTGCTTAACGAGCAGCCTTTCATCATGGACCCTGACAAGACGGTTGGCGAATTCCTGAAGGCGCAAGGCGCGGAGCTGAAGTCGTTTGTCCACTTCAAGCTCGGTGAGGGCGTTGAAAAGGAAGAAACCGACTTCGCTGCAGAAGTCGCTTCGATGACAAAAGGCGCCTGATCAGGCTTGCGTTTCAGCCCGTGACGGGCTTTGACAGTCCCGGCTGGCGGTTTCGCCCAGCCGGGACTTTTTTGGTTCTTGGTAGAGAGAGATCGGTGGAAACGATGCCGGCAGATGCGCCTGAAAAGAGCCAGTTGAAGTACAAGCGCGTGCTTCTTAAACTGTCCGGTGAAGCCCTGATGGGCCCTGGCCAGTTCGGAATCGATATTCCCACTTGCGTCACCTTCGCTCAGGCGATTGCTGCGGCGCGTGCCGCCGGCGCCGAGATTTGCCTGGTTATCGGCGGTGGGAACATCTTCCGCGGCGTGGCCGGCGCCGCCAAGGGCATGGAGCGCGCGCAAGCCGACTCCATGGGAATGCTGGCGACGGTCATGAACGCGCTCGCGATGCAGAGCGTTCTCGAGAGCATCGGCGTACCGACGCGGGTCCAGTCCGCCTTGAGCATGGATGCCGTTTGTGAGCCGTACATTCGCCGCCGGGCCCAGCGCCATATGGAGAAGGGGCGGGTCGTGATCTTCGCGGCCGGTATCGGCAACCCGTTCTTCACGACCGATACCGGCGCGGCCTTGCGCGCCATCGAGATGAATTGTGATGCGCTGCTGAAGGGAACCCAGGTGGACGGGGTCTACACAGCGGACCCGAAGCTGGACTCCAGCGCGACCCGCTACAATCAGGTCGCGTACGATGAACTGCTGATAAAGAATCTGCGCGTCATGGACCCGTCAGCGGTCAGCCTGATGCGCGACAACAATATTCCGATCGTCGTATTCTCCCTGAAGGAAGAAGGTTCGCTGCTTAACGTGTTGCACGGGCGCGGCACTTCAACGACGATCTCCAAAACCGGAAGGGCGAGCGAATGAGCTACAGCAAACAAGACCTTGAACGGCGCATGGAAGGCGCCCTCGCTTCGCTTTCGTCTGAATTTTCGGGCCTGCGGACGGGCAGGGCGTCCGTGAACCTGCTCGATTCCATAACGGTCTCTGCCTATGGCAGCGTCGTTCCATTGAGCCAGGTCGCCTCGGTGACGGTGACAGACACGCGCATGCTGTCGGTCAACGTCTGGGACAAGTCGGTCGTGGGCGGCGTGGACCGCGCGATCCGGGAGTCCGGGCTGGGGCTGAACCCCATCATGGACGGCCAGACGCTGCGTCTTCCGATCCCGGCCCTGAACGAAGAGCGCCGCGTGGAACTCACCAAGATTGCCGGCAAGTACGCCGAAGCGGCCCGCATTGCGGTGCGAAACGTCCGGCGCGACGGCATGGACACGCTGAAGAAAATGGAAAAGGCCGGCGAGATCAGCGAAGATCGCGCGCGCAGCCTGGCAGAAGAAGTCCAGAAACTCACCGACGCATTCGTTCACCGCGTCGATGAGGCGGTCAAAGCCAAGGAAGCGGAGATCATGCAAGTGTAATGGTGCGGATCGGGATATCTCCTGACCCTTCCCATTCCGGCGGCGAGCCTCCGGCCCCTCGGCATGTCGCCATCATCATGGATGGAAACGGCCGCTGGGCCAATTCGCGAGGCTTGCCCCGAACGGCAGGGCACGAGCGCGGCGTCGAAGCGCTGCGCCGAACCGTGGAAGCCGCGCGTGATCTGGGAATTTCATATCTGACCGTCTTCTCGTTCTCGACCGAGAACTGGCGCCGTCCGGCGTCGGAAGTGAATACGCTCTTCGGCCTGTTGAAAGCCTACGTTCAGCGGGATCTGGAACGGTTGAAGCAGGACGGCGTCCGGATCCGGGTGATCGGGCAGCGCGAGGGGTTGCCCGCTGACATCGCAGCGCTCGTGGACCGGGCCGAACGCGAAACGGCCCACAATACAAGGTTCCACCTGACGATCGCGTTCAACTACGGCTCACGTAACGAGATCCTCCGCGCCGCCACGGCCTACGCCAAGGCGATTGCGGACGGAACCGTCAAAGGGGCGGCGACTGAAGACGGGTTTGCGGCGTTCCTGGATACGCGGGACCTTCCGGATCCCGATCTGGTCGTCCGGACAAGCGGCGAGTTCCGGATCAGCAATTTCCTGCTCTGGCAGGCGGCCTATGCCGAGTTGCTGTTCGTTGATGTGCTGTGGCCGGACTTCAACCGAGCCCATCTCGAGAGCGCCATATCGCGCTATCACGAACGGGAACGCCGCTTCGGTTCGGTGAACCCTGGAGCCACCTGATGGGCGATTGGACACCGCCTGATAAGCGGTTTTCCGAGTTACCACGCCGCTTGCTGACCGCACTTGTTCTCATACCGTTTGCGCTTTTTGCCGTCTGGATGGGGTCGTGGTGGTTGGCGCTCGGGTGCAGCGCATTCTGCGCCGTGTTGCTGCTGGAATGGTTCCGGATGAGCGACACGCACAATGAGACACTTCTTGCGGTGATTGCGGCCCTGTTCGGGCTCGGTTTGGGAACAGGGGACGAGCGCATTGGGGGCGCCCTGCTGGCGGCGGCAGTCGTGTTGGCCGTCTTTTCCGCACAACGGACCGCTGAAGCCCGGCTGTCGGCCGGTTTTGGTGTGGTCTACGTCTTTGCGATGGTCTTCGGGCTCTATGTCCTGCGGGAAGGGCCCTGGGAGGGCCGTCTTGCGGCGATGTATTTCATGTCCTTCGTCTGGGCCTCTGACGCGGCTGCGTACTTCTTCGGGCGCATGTTCAGGGGACCGCGGCTTCTGCCCAAGGAAAGCCCCAACAAGACCTGGAGCGGCGCGATTGCCGGCGTGATCGCGACGGCGCTTTGCGGCTATGTCGCGGCAAGCTGGCAGGATGCGGACAAACTGCCCTGGATGGTGGCCGGCGTGTTGATCTCGATTGGCGCGCAGGCGGGCGATTTGTTCGAGAGCGGGCTGAAACGCCGGTTCAAGGTCAAGGATTCAGGGACAATCCTGCCCGGACATGGCGGCTTGCTGGACCGTGTGGACGGCCTCGGCGCGGTCAGCCTGCTGTCGACTTTGACATTTCTGAGTGTTCCCAGCCTGCCGCGCCTGCTAGGGCTCTGATCCATGAAAGCCCCTCGGCGCATCTCCATCTTCGGTTCTACCGGGTCTGTCGGGCAATCGACCGTCGATGTCATCCGGCATGCCAACCGGTTTGAGGCGCGGTTCGAGCTGGTCGCCCTTGCGGCTGGCCGGAATGCGTCCGCCCTGGCAACGCAGGCATTGGAGTTGCGACCCGAGGTGGCGGTTATCGCGGATGAAGCCCAGCTTCCGGAGCTGCGCGCCCGGCTTGCCGGTTCGGGCATCGCTGCAGCGGCGGGCGAAAGCGCGAT
>JBGSKU010000212.1:0-1871 GCA_041741055.1 Hyphomonas sp. | reverse complement strand
GGAACACGCCACCAGGTGGCTATGGACTTACAACAACCAGCGCCCGAACATGGGCATCGGCGGCATCACCCCCGCCATGAAACTGAAACTTGCCGCGTGAAGTCCAGAAATCCGGCCGCTTAAAAATGGGATGATTACCCTGGCACATCACCCGCCGCCTCGACCCCGCCATCGACACCCTTCTCTGCGCGTTCGATCAGGCCGCTCGTCCTCAGGCCTGGGCGGGGCTGGACACCTCTTAGAGGCCCCGGTCACCCACCTCTCCGAAGACCCCTGCGAAGGCAGGGGTCCAGTTCCTTAAAGCGCTGGATACCTGCTTTCGCAGGTATCGGCGGCAAAGGCGCTGGCTAGTTCTTCCCGAACTTCCGGTCCCGGCCGGCCATCAGGCGCAGGCGCAGCGCGTTCAGCTTGATGAAGCCTTCCGCGTCCTTCTGGTCATAGGCGCCGTGATCGTCCTCGAAGGTCACGATCTTCTCCGAGTACAGACTATAGGGCGACGAGCGCCCGGTCAGATAGGCTGTGCCCTTGTAGAGTTTGATCGTCACCTCGCCGGTCACCCAGCGCTGCGAATGATCGATGGCGGCCTGCAGCATCTCGCGTTCCGGGCTCCACCAGAAGCCGTTATAGATGAGCTCCGCATATTTCGGCATCAGCTCGTCCTTCAGGTGGCTCGCGCCGCGGTCGAGCGTTGCCTGCTCGATGCCGCGATGGGCGACAAGCAGGATGGTGCCGCCCGGCGTCTCGTAGATGCCGCGTGACTTCATGCCGACGAACCGGTTTTCGAGCAGGTCGAGCCGCCCGATGCCGTGCTTCTTGCCATAGGCGTTCAGCGCCGTCAGCAGAGTGGCCGGGCTCATTGCTTCGCCATTGATGGAGACCGCATCGCCGCGCTCGAAACCGATCCTGATAATCTCGGCCTGATCGGGCGCATCTTCGGGGGAAATCGTCCGCATATGAACAAATTCGGGTGCGGCCTCGGCCGGGTTTTCCAGAACCTTGCCCTCGGACGAGGAGTGCAGCAGGTTCGCATCGACAGAGAAGGGGGCCTCGCCGCGCTTGTCCTTGGCGATCTCGATGCCGTGCTCTTCGGCAAACTTGAGCAGGTCGGTGCGCGATTTGAAATCCCAGTCGCGCCACGGCGCGATCACCTTGATGTCGGGGTTGAGGCCATAATAGCCGAGCTCGAAACGCACCTGGTCGTTCCCCTTGCCGGTCGCGCCATGGCAAACCGCATCGGCGCCGACCATGTCGGCAATCTCGATCTGGCGCTTGGCGATCAGCGGCCGGGCAATCGACGTGCCGAGCAGGTAGACGCCTTCGTAAACGGCATTGGCGCGGAACATCGGGAAGACGAAATCGCGCACGAACTCCTCGCGCACGTCCTCGATGAAGATGTTCTCCGGTTTCACCCCGGTGGCCAGCGCCTTCTTGCGGGCCGGTTCCAGTTCCTCGCCCTGGCCCAGATCGGCCGTGAACGTCACCACTTCGCAGCCGAACTCAACCTGCAGCCATTTGAGGATGATCGAGGTGTCGAGGCCGCCGGAATAGGCAAGAACGACCTTTTTGGGCTTCACGGAGGACTTGGACATGGAATTCCTGACGCATTTTTCGGCTGAACGGGGAAAGTGTTGCCTTAAAGTCCCGCCGATCACCTGACAAGACGGAGAGGTTCGGTGATTCCGGTGGTTTACGCTTTCCTAAAGCGTTATAGTGAATTGCCTTTATATGGGTGGCCACTGGCAGGGCCGCCGCAGGCAAGGTGGCTGTCATGTTGAACGACCCGATGGACAGTGCCACCCGCGCCAATACGGCGCTGCCGGAAAGCCTGCGCCAGGCCGTCCGCGAGGCGGAAGCCACCGGCCGCGCCGCCG
>JBGSKU010000211.1:0-4594 GCA_041741055.1 Hyphomonas sp. | reverse complement strand
ACGCTGCCTTTCGTGTCCGGCATGCTCGTCGCCAACGCGCTCGGCCGTCTGGACCGGATGGCTCCGCAAATCGCAGCGACCATCTTCTTCGGCCCGCAAGGCCTCGGCCTCCTGACCGTGGCCACGCGCATCGCCGAGCAGATTCA
Organism: Hyphomonas sp.; assembly: GCA_041741055.1. Classification (GTDB taxonomy): domain Bacteria; phylum Pseudomonadota; class Alphaproteobacteria; order Caulobacterales; family Hyphomonadaceae; genus Hyphomonas. The sequence continues at coordinate 4,448 of JBGSKU010000211.1, read as the reverse complement.
GTCCTTCGTGGCGCAGCCTGTCGGCGCGATGGCGCTGCCCGTCCTGTCGAATGCAGCCACGGACCAGACCCGGTTCCACACGCTCATGGCGGATGCCTGGCGCGCAATCTCCATCACCAGCTTCCCGATGCTTGCGGGCTTCGCGGCCATCGCCCCCGTGCTGGTGCCGATGGTGGTCGGGAAGGAATTTGCCAGCGTCGGCGTGATCTCGGCATTGACCGTGCTCGCCTACCTGCGCGTCGTGTCCTCGAAGGTGAACATTGCGGCGACGCAGGCCGCGGGCAAATCGCTCGCCGCCAGCGCATCGATCGCCACCAGCGTCGGCGCCCATCTGATCCTGCTTGTCTTCCTCGCCCCGCTCGGTGTGGTCGCGATTGCTGGCGCGTCGTTGCTGCGCGGATGGCTGACCTGGCCGTTTGCCGCCTGGTTCGTGAAAGTCACCACCGGCTTTTCGCTCCGCCGTCAGGCCGCCATCCTGCTTCCGCCTTTCTTCGCCAGCCTGATTATGGGCGCCGGCGTCATGTCTTTCTCGTCGATGCTGCAAGGGCATCTCAATCCTGTTGCGGCCCTTGCCGTGCTCATCCCGACAGGCGTTGTTCTGTACGCCGGCCTGCTTTGGCTTCTGGACCCCTGGGTCCGGCAAGCCGTTGCCTCGCCGCGTGTCCAGCGCCTCTTTTTCAAGGCGGACCCTCCATGATCGTCATTCTTTCCACGTTCAATGGTGAAAGCCGCCTGCGCGACATGTTCGAAGCCATGCTCCGTATCCGGATTCCGGAAGGCACGCGCTTCCACGTCGTCGACAATGCCAGCACCGATCAGACGCGTGCCGTCCTCGCGCAGTATGAGTCGAAGCTGCCCCTCACTGTCCATGAACAACCGGTGCGCGGGAAAAACAATTGCCTCAATCTCGTCCTGGACAAGGTGGTCAACAAGCTGGCTCCGGACGAACTCGTTGTGCTCACCGACGATGACATCCTGCCCAGCATCGAATGGCTGGACGAACTGCAGGCCGCTGCCAATGCGCACTCGGACTGCGATATCTTCGCGGGCCGCATCCTGCCGCACTGGCCGAGCAATTTTTCGCCCTGCCTGGAACCGGTCCGCCGCTATTATGGCATCCTGTTTTCGTTGACCTCCAATGTCGAAGGCCCCTGCGAAGCGACCGAGGCCTGGGGGCCGAACATGGCGGTGCGCGCCCATGTCTTCCAGTCGGGTGTCCGGTTCGATCCGCGCTTCGGTCCCAACAGCACGATCGGGTATCCCATGGGCTCGGAAACCGAGCTGATGGAGCGCCTGGACCAGGCCGGCCATCGCGCCTGGTTTGCTGAACGCGCCTGTGTGCGACACATGATCCGCGCCTCCCAGCTCAACCCCACCAGCGTTGTCCAGCGCGCCTTCCGGCAAGGCTACGGCGTCGCCTGGCGCTACCAGCGCGGCCGCGGCAGCCTCGGCCTTGCGACGATGATGTTCCGTGCGCTGCGGGGCGTCGTGGCGGCCCAGATCCGGAGTTTCTGGTCCTCTGCCGAAGACCAGTTGCTGCAGGACTATCACGAAGCCTGGGCCCGCGGACTCGCCAGCGGCGCCTTGTTCGAATATCGCCGCTCGCGCCGGGTTCCCATCGCGGCAGAACTCTTCCCGGAAACGGCCGAACAGATCGGCACGAATGCCGGTGCGGGCGCAAATATCGGCGACTGAAATCCCGGACAATCTGCCAAACCGCTTGCTTGCCTCAGCGGCATATCAGGTCGTTTACTTATTGCGGCGCCTTCCTCCCGGGCGAAACTTGCACACGCAATGTCAACGACCGGCGCCTCGAAGCGCTGGCAACGAACGCCTGCAGGCAAACCGGAGGATCATCATGCCCGACACCGCCACACTCCAGACCAAAAAGCCCAAAGCGAAGACTGAGCATTTTGACGTGCTCATCGTCGGGGCCGGAATCTCGGGAGTCGGCGCCGGCTACCACCTCAAGACCCGGATGCCGAAAAAGAAGTTCGTCATCCTTGAGGCTTACGAAAGCTTCGGCGGCACCTGGTATATGCACCGCTATCCAGGCATCCGGTCGGACTCCGATCTCTACACGTTCGGCTACCGCCACAAGCCGTGGGTCGGCCCGCCCATCGCCAGCCGCGACGAAATCCTCAAATACATGGACGAGGTGATCCGCGAGAATGATCTCGCCGACCACATCCGCTACCGCCACAAGATCAAGTCGGCCAGCTGGTCGAGCACGAAGAAGAAATGGACGGTCAAGGCCGAACAGCTGGACACCGGCGAAATTCTGACCTTCACGGCCAAGTTCCTCTGGATGTGCCAGGGCTATTATGAGCACGCTGCCGGCTACACGCCGGAATGGCAGGACATGAACAAGTTCCGTGGGCAGATCATCCACCCGCAAACCTGGCCGGAAGATCTGGACCTGACGGGCAAGCGCGTCATCTGCATCGGCTCGGGGGCAACCGCGGCCACGGTCGTGCCCGCCATTGCGGCCAAGTGCGAACACGTCACGCTGCTCCAGCGCTCGCCGACCTATTTCATCCCCGCACGCAATGAAAACGTACTGGCCGACGAACTGCGCGTTCTGGGCATTGACGAGCATTGGATCCACGAAATTGTCCGCCGCAAATACCTGTTCGAACAGGCCGAGTTCACGCGCCGGTCGTTCGAGGATGCCGAAGCCCTGCGAAACGAACTGCTGGAAGGTGTGAAGGCCTTCCTGCCGGAAGGCTATGACATGTCGCACTTCACGCCGGCCTACCGGCCGTGGCAGCAGCGCGTCGCCTTCGTTCCGGATGGGGATCTGTTCCAGGGTATCAAGGCCGGCAAGGCCGATGTCGTCACCGACCATATCGACCGGTTCACGGAGAAGGGCATCCTGCTCAAGTCCGGCCGTGAGCTGGAGGCCGATGTCATCATCACTGCGACAGGCTTCGACCTGTCCGTCCTCGGCGGCATCCCCTTCGAGGTCGATGGCAAGCCGGTCGATTGGGGCAAGACCATCACCTATCGCGGCATGATGTTCACCGGCGTGCCGAACCTTGTCTGGGTTTTCGGCTATTTCCGCGCCAGTTGGACCCTGCGGGTCGACATGCTCGGCGATTTCGTTGTCCGCCTGCTGCAGCACATGGACGCCAAAGGGGCCAAGCAGGTGGACGTCGCCCTCCGGCCGCAGGACCACAATATGGAAATCCTGCCCTGGATGGACGCCGACAATTTCAATCCCGGCTACCTCATGCGGTCCATGGACCAGATGCCCAAGCGCGGCGCCAATCCGGAATGGCAGCACACCCAGGATTACTGGAAAGAGAAGGACGCGCTGCCGCGGGTCGATCTCGACGCCGAGGAATTCCGCTACAGCTAGCCGGTCGTCCCCAAGCCCTCTCTTGCCGCGGCCTTGCAACCCCGGCATGAGAGGCGCTTATGAGTGACACCAGCGCCCCCACGCCCACCGAGCAGGGCAAGATCGACCCGGTCTTCCTGCACGACCTCGCCGATGCCATCGACGAGCGCGATGTCCGCTGGCTGTCGCGCACCCTCAAGCGCATGCACCCGGCCGATGCGGCCGATGCGCTCGAGGCCCTGTCCTACGACACATTCGAGGAGGCTGTGGAGCTTCTCGGCGGGGAGCTGCCGCCCGAAATCCTGATCGAGCTGCGCGATTCCTACCGCGAAGGCGCTGTGGAAATGCTGCCTGACCAGGCGGTGGCCCAAGCCCTCGACGAGCTCGATTCGGACGACGCGACCACCATTCTCGAAGACCTCGAGGAAGACCGGCGCGAACGCATCCTTGAAGACCTCGCGCCGGTTGACAGGGCCGAGCTGGAGCGCAGCCTCGGCTATGACGAGGAAACCGCCGGCCGCCTGATGCAGACGGAATTCGTGGCCGTGCCCGAATTCTGGAGTGTCGGGGAAACCATCGATCACGCCCGCGCCCTCGGCACGGACCTGCCGGAAGTCTTCTACGACATCTACGTCATCGACCCCGCCCACCGCCTGCTCGGCATCGTCCCGCTCGCGAGCCTGCTGCGCCAGCCGCGTGAGACGGCGCTGGAGGACATCATGCACGATCCCAGCATGACCCTCAGCACCGATGACGACCAGGAAGACGTTGCCTACCAGTTCCAGAAATACTCGCTCGCCTCCGCCCCGGTCACCGACCATGCCGGCCGCCTCGTTGGCATGATCACGGTCGACGACATGGTCGACGTCATGCAGTCGGAACATACCGAAGACCTGCTCGCCCTGTCGAACGTGTCGTCAGCGGACGCCTCCGACACCGTGTTCGAAACGGTGAAGGCGCGGCTGCCCTGGCTCGCGATCAACCTGTTCACCGCCTTTATCGCCTCGGCGATCATTTCCGTGTTCGAGGGCGCGATCGAACAGGTCGTGGCGCTGGCCATCCTGATGCCTGTGGTCGCCGCGCTCGGCGGCAATGCCGGCAGCCAGGG
>JBGSKU010000210.1:0-4848 GCA_041741055.1 Hyphomonas sp. | reverse complement strand
CCACCGCCGCCGCCGACGTGCCGATCGCCAGGTGCGGCTCGGTCACGCCCACGGCATAGATCAGCAGCGGCGCGGCCAGCACCGATCCCCCGCCCCCGAAGGTGCCAAGGAACAGGCCGACCAGTGCGCCGCTGAGCAGCGCAGCCACGATCACCGGAAGGGTCAGCTCGATCATGCCGATATCAGATGCCCGTCGCGACAGGCAGGCCAGCCTGTTTCCAGGCTTCCAGACCGCCTTCGAGGATCAGCGCATCGCCGTCCACGCGCGCGGCCAGCCGCTCGCAGTTCAATTCGGTGCGCATGCCGGACTTGCAATGGAACACCGCCGTGCGGCCGGCTTCCAGTTTCACGTCCGCCGCTTCCAGCCCGGAGAGCGGGATCAGTACGGCGCCGGGAATGTGCTCGCGCGCATGTTCATCCGGCTCGCGGATGTCGATCAGGTGGAGGCGTCCGGCCTTCAGGCCTTCGGCCACATCGGCCGCCTTGATTTTCGTCAGTGTACTCATGGTGTCAGGTCTCCGGGCAGAAAATGTCTGCCAGCGTGTGGATGATGCGGAGCGCGGCAGGGTCCGCGATCCGGTAGAAGATGTTCAGCCCGGCCCGCCGCGTGGCGACGAGCCCGTCTTCCCGCAGCACCGCCAGGTGTTGTGACAGGGCCGACTGTGACAGCGGGGTCTCCGCCAGCAATTCGCCCGCCGACAATTCGCCTTCGCCGAGCCGGCAAAGGATCAGCAGGCGGTGTTCGTTGGACATCACGCGCAGCAGCCTCGCGGCGTCGCTGGCGCGCTCGCGGAACAGGTCGGGATCAAGGGTCTGTGTCTTCATGGGGCCAATATATTAGGTCTTGCTAATTTAGCAAGACCTAATATATGGAAACCAGACAACATGAAGGAGACGCCCCATGGCGAACCTCAAAGCCTTTTTCGATGCGGCTACCAATACGGTGACCTACCTGGTCTGGGACCCCGCAACCCGCGCTGCTGCGGTCATCGACCCCGTCCTCGATTTCGACCCCAACGGCGCACGCCTGGGCACAGCCTCCGCCGATGCCGTCATCACGGCGGCCGCAGGACTCGACCTGCGCATCGATTGGGTCCTCGACACCCACGCCCATGCCGACCATTTGTCTGGCGCCGATTACCTGCGCCGCCAGACCGGCGCAAAGATCGGCATCGGCGCCCACATTACCGAGGTCCAGAAAGCTTTCCGGCCGCTCTTCGGGGCCACACCCGACCATCCGGACGGTCACGTCTTCGACACGCTCCTGAACGACGGCGAGACGCTCCCCCTCGGCCAGCTCACAATCCGTGTGCTCCACACACCCGGCCATACGCCCGCCTGCGTCACCTACCTGATCGACGACATGGCCTTCGTCGGCGACACGCTGTTCATGCCGGACTATGGCACCGCGCGCGCTGACTTTCCCGGCGGCGATTCGGCGACGCTGTACCGCTCGATCCGGAAGATCCTCGCCCTTCCGCCCGAGACACGCATCTTCGTCGGCCACGACTACCTTCCCGCCGGACGCGATCATTTCCTCTGGGAAACCACCGTCGCCGAAGAGCGTGCCCGCAATATCCATATCCATGACGGTGTCAGTGAAGACGACTTCGTCGCGCTGCGCGATGCTCGCGACAGCACGCTCGCCGCCCCGCGCCTCATCCTGCCCTCGTTGCAGGTGAATATCCGCGCCGGCGCCCTGCCGCCGGCGGAAGCGGACGGACAGGTTTACCTCAAGCTGCCGGTGAACCGCCTCGGCGCTGTCTGATTTGGTCACAAAAGTTCACCCCGCGTCCCCCCTGCCCGGGCCGGAAAAAGACTGATAGGGCGGGCCGATGCCCTTACGCGACTTCGGCCTGCTCTTTCTCGTCTGCTTCGTCTGGGGCGTGAACCTTGTGATGACCCGCTGGGTCGTCTCGGACTTCCACGTGCCGCCGCTTTTCTTTGCCGCCGTGCGCTTCCTCGGCGTGGCCGCCTTCCTGATCCCCTTCCTGCGGCCAGTCCCGAAGAATCTCTTCACCCTCTTCATCATCTCGATGCTGATCGGCTGCCTGAACTTCGGCCTGCTGTTCGTCGGCCTTGCCAATGCCGATGTGTCCGCCGCGGCCGTCACCGGCCAACTCGGCGTGCCGATGTCGACAATCATGAGCATGGTCTTCCTCGGCGAGAAAATCCGCTGGCGCCGCGGCCTCGGCATCGCGCTGGCCTTCGCCGGCGTGGTCGTCATCGCCTTCGATCCGAACTCGTTCAGCCTCTCCTATGGCCTCTTCCTGGTCTTCTTGGCCGCCGTCCTCGGCTCGGCCGGCGGTATCGTGATGAAACGCATGGCGCCGATGGGCGCGCTGAACCTGCAGGCCTGGGTCGGCCTATTCAGCTTCGCGCCGCTCTTCGCCATCTCCTTCATCCTGGAGACCGGCCAGTTCAGCGCTTATGCCGGCGGCGGCTGGCCCGTCTGGCTGGCCAGCCTGTTCGCCATCCTTGGCGTTTCGGTCTTCGCCCATTCGGCCTTCTACACGCTGGTCAAGCGCCACGAAGTCTCGATGCTCTCCCCGCTCACCCTGATGACGCCGCTCTGGGGCGTCCTTTTCGGCGTCACGCTGCTGGGCGAGCCGTTCACCTGGAAACTCGTCATCGGCGGCGCGGTTTCGCTCGCCGGGGTCTTCCTCATTGCCGCGCGCCGGAATACCGTGATGCCTGAAGCCGCCCTCGGGAAGAAGATGGCGTCCGGAGACTCCTGATGCGCCTTGAACAGACGCCCAGCCCCAACCACGACGCGCGCCGTTATCCCGTCGATCTCCTCGTGCTGCACTATACCGGTATGGCAACCGGCCAGGCCGCGCTCGACCGGATGCGCGATCCGGAGGCCAAGGTCTCCGCCCATTACATGGTCTGGGAGGATGGGCGCATCTGCCAGCTGGTCGATGAAGCCCGCCGCGCCTGGCATGCGGGCCTGTCCACCTGGCACGGCGATGATGATCTCAACTCCCGCTCCATCGGCATCGAGATCGTCAATGGAGGCCACGACTTTCCCCTGCCCGGCGGCAAGCTACCCCCCTATCCGGACGCCCAGATCGAAGCGGTGATCGAACTGTCGAAAGCCATCCTCGCGCGCCATCCGATCCCGCAATCGCGGATCGTCGCGCATTCGGACATCGCGCCGAAACGCAAGATCGATCCGGGCGAACACTTCCCCTGGCCGCGCCTTGCTGCGGCCGGCATCGGCCTCTGGCCGGAGGAGGCGGGCGGATCGGGCTGCGTCTGGATGGGCGGCGATCCCGGCGGCCTCAACCGCCAGCTCGGCGCCATCGGTTATGATCTCTCCGACATTCCGGCCACATTGCGCGCCTTCCAGCGCCGCTTCCTGCCGGACGCCGTCACCGGCCTTGCCGATGCGCGCACCCTTCGCCGCCTCGCCCATGTGGCCGAGGCCTATTCCGGCGCTTCGACGTCCTCTTCGCCCCAGGCCTGAGAGAATTCTGCCGCAAGCGCGGCGCCCAGCAGCAGCGAATTCACCGAGGCCGACAGCCAGATGAAGGCCAGGATGGCCGAGGCCAGCGCGCCGTAGAGCGTTCCGAGTACGGAATAGTTCAGATAGAGCTGGAACAGGAAGGTCACGAAGATGAAGGCTACCGTCGCCGCCGCCGCTCCGGCCGCAATCGCCCGCGTGCCTTTCTGGATATGCCCGCGCAGCGACAGGACGAGGATCACGTAGAACACCGCAAATCCGCCGATGGCCTTGGAGATCCACAACGTATCGGCCAATGCCGCAATCTCGCCGGCAAATTTTCCCATCGGCGCCGCGCCGCCTTGCGACATGACCGCGACGGTCAATTGCAGCGCGCCCAGCAGCCAGACCATCATCACCAATGCGCCGGTCAACAGCAGCGACACGCCCTGGAACCGCGCAAAGCGCGATCGCCATTGGGTGCCGGCGATCATCCGGATGCCGGTGATAGCCGCCTTGGCGCCGGAACTCGCCGTGATCAGCACAAGGATCAAGGCCCCGATGGCACGAAGGCTCAGCCCCGCAGGGGTCATCTTCTGGATGGTCTCGAACTCGGCGCGCGTCAGCGGCTCCACATTCTGCGTGAAGAAATTGCTGATCGGCGTGGCCAGCTGCGCGGCCAGGTCCTTCGGCAGGAACACGGTCAGCAAGGTCAGCGTCAGGTAGATCAATGGGAAGATCGAAAACAGCGCATAGAAGGCGATGCCGCCGGTCACGATGCGCACATCGGGCCGGAACAGACGGATCACGGCCCGCCGGACCGGAACGAGCAGGTTGGCGCGCCAGCTCTCCATCAGTTGACATCCCTTCCGCATGCTTCGGCGCGCGCCGGAAAAGGTCGCGCTGAAATCAGCTTGTGCCTACATTTAACGACAGGAAGTTTCCCGGCACTTACAATTTTGTTAACGTGAGCCGTCCGCTGCCCGTTCGCTCACCTTTCCGGCAGCCCCTGCGCAATCTGCAGCGCCCGCAACAGATCGCCGCGCCGAGTCTGCTTTCTCCCCCACCCCCGCATACCCTCCGCCTCTTTTCCATTTAACGCCGGGGTGATGCCTCCGGCCGGTTTTCCGCGCGCCGCCAATCCGGCGGGACAACGTGCAATGTTACGCTTGGCCCATGACCGGCCAACCGTCGCTTCCTGAATTCTGGAGCTATGTCGTGCTCCACCATCGTGCGCTGAAAGGCTTTGCCCTTCAGCACGCTGCCGGGTGGACAAAAGACGTACGCCGCACCGCGTGGACCGGTCTTGCCGTGCTCGCCTCGATGCTCCGCCGGCTGATCCACCTCATGGCACGGGACATCCCTCTCGCACCGCTCGCGCCCGCCGAACCCGGCACGCCCGT
>JBGSKU010000209.1:0-3382 GCA_041741055.1 Hyphomonas sp. | reverse complement strand
TGAGGCGCGGCTTTTTCGGGCTGAGAAGCCGCGGGCGCTGCAGCCGGCCTGGCAGCCGGCTTGGCCGCTGCGCCGCCGGCATTGATCCGTCCAAGGACGGCGCCGATGCCAACGGTCTCGCCTTCGGCCACGGAAATGTCGTCCAGCACGCCGTCTTCGCTGGCGGAGACTTCGACCGACACCTTGTCGGTTTCCAGCTCGACCAGGACGTCGTCCTTCTTCACCGCCTCACCTTTGGACTTCAGCCAGCGGCCGACCGTCGCTTCCGTGACGCTTTCGCCGAGAGTAGGCACAACAATATCTGTCATAGGGTTTTGGTCCGAAGGGTAAGTGGCAGGAAATCAGGGCGTGAGGATGCGGTCATCCACGGGGTCCGGCGAAAGGGCAGTCTTGATCAGTGCAGCCTGTTCGGCCTGGTGTTTCGAAAGCAGGCCTGTCGCGGTGGCGGCGCTTGGCGGACGGCCCGAATATTTCGGGCGCGGCTGCTTGTAACCGGCTTGGCCGGCGCACCATTCGATCTCGTCACGGATGAAGGTCCAGCCGCCCATGTTGCGCGGCTCTTCCTGGCACCAGACGATCTCGGCCTGGGTGAAGCGCTTCAGCTCGGTGACCAGCGACTTGCGCGGCACCGGGTAGAACTGTTCGACGCGCAGCAGGTAGACGTCGTCGGTACCGGCCGCCTCGCGGGCTTCGAACAGGTCGTAATAGACCTTGCCCGAGCAGAGCACGACGCGGCGGATCTTCTTGTCGTCGACCAGCTTCACCTTGGCTTCGCGGCCCGGCGTTTCCGCATCGTCCCACAGGACGCGGTGGAAGGTCGACTTCGCGTTCATGTCGTCGATGGTCGACGTGGCCAGCTTGTGGCGCAGCAGCGATTTCGGCGTCATGATGACGAGCGGCTTGCGGAACTCGCGGTGGATCTGGCGGCGCAGGGCGTGGAAATAGTTCGCCGGGGTCGTCAGGTTGCACACCTGCATGTTGTCTTCCGCGCACATCTGCAGGAAGCGTTCGAGGCGGGCCGAGGAATGCTCCGGACCCTGACCTTCATAGCCATGCGGCAGCAGCATCACGAGGCCCGACATGCGCAGCCATTTGCGCTCGGCGCTGGAAATGAACTGGTCAAAATAGACCTGCGCGCCGTTCGCGAAGTCGCCGAACTGGGCTTCCCACAGCGTCAGGGTGTTCGGATCGGCGAGTGAATAGCCATACTCGTAGCCGAGCACCGCTTCCTCGGAGAGGAGCGAGTCGATCACTTCATACGGCGCCTGCTTGTCGCTGATATGGTTGAGCGCGGTGTAGCGCTCGCCGGTCGTCTGGTCGACGAGGTGGCTGTGGCGCTGCACGAAGGTGCCTCGGCCGCAATCCTGGCCCGACAGGCGCACCGGGAAGCCTTCATCCAGCAGGCTCGCAAAGGCGAGGTGTTCGGCGCCGCCCCAATCGATGTCCTTGCCGGTCTCGTAGCTTTCGCGGCGGCGCGCGATCACGCGCTCGACCGTCTTGTGCACGTCGAGGCCTTCCGGCGCCGTGGTGATGGCCAGGCCGAGTTCCTTCAGCCTGGCTTTTGCCACGCCGGTCTTGCCGCGCCGGTCATCGTCGATCGGCAGGCTGAACCCGGACCAGTGGCCTTCCAGCCAGTCGGCCTTGTTGGTCTTCAGGTCCTTCGCGTCGGTGAAGGCCTTCTCCAGATAGTCCTCGAACGCCTTCACCTGCGCATCGACCTGTTCGGCGGTCAGCAGGCCTTCGGCGACGAGGCGCTTGGCATAGATTTCGCGCGTGGACGGCAGGTCGCGGATGACCCGGTACATCACCGGCTGCGTCATCGTCGGATCGTCACCTTCGTTGTGACCGAAGCGGCGATAGCAGAACATGTCGATGACGACGTCTTTCGCAAACCGCTGGCGGTATTCGGTGGCGACCTTCGCGGCATAGACGACCGCTTCCGGATCATCGCCGTTGACGTGGAAGATCGGCGCCTGGACCATCAGCGCCACATCCGACGGATACGGCGAGGAGCGCGAGTACATCGGGCTCGTGGTGAAGCCGATCTGGTTGTTGACGATGAAGTGGATCGTGCCGCCCGTGCGGTAGCCCTGAAGGCCCGACAGCGCGAAGCACTCGGCCACGACGCCCTGCCCTGCAAACGCGGCGTCGCCGTGCAACAGCAGCGGCAATTTCTTGGAGCGGTCGAGTTTGCCGGTCTCGCGTGAATCGGTGAACTGTTTCGCACGGGTGCGGCCCAGCACGACCGGGTTGACCGCCTCGAGGTGCGAGGGGTTCGCGTTCATGGTGAGGTGGACGGTGTTGCCGTCGAACTCGCGGTCCGACGAAGCCCCGAGGTGATATTTCACATCGCCGGAGCCAAACGTGCCCGCGCCCTGCGTCGAGCCGCCCTGGAATTCGTGGAAGATCTTGTCATAGCCCTTGCCCATAACGGCCGCGAGCATGTTCAGGCGGCCGCGGTGGGGCATGCCGACGATGATCTCGTTCACGCCCAGCGCACCGCCGCGCTTGATGATCTGCTCCAGCGCCGGAACAGCCGCTTCGCCGCCATCCAGGCCGAACCGTTTGGTGCCGGGGAAGCGTTTGTGCAGGAAGCGCTCGAAGGTTTCCGCCTCGATCAGCTTGTGCAGGATGGCGAACTTGCCTTCGCGGGTGAACGCCACGCCCTTGTCGGGGCCTTCGATGCGTTCCTGCAGCCAGGCTTTCTCGGCCGGGTCGGAAATGTGCATGAACTCGATGCCGAGCGTCGAACAATAGGTCCGCTTCAGAATGTCGAGCATCTGGTTGATGGTCGCGCGCTCCATGCCGAGCACGTTGTCGATGAAGATCGGGCGCTCGCGGTCGCCAGGGCCGAAGCCGTAGGACGCAGGATCGAGTTCCGGCTGTTCGCCGAAGCCGTTGAGGCGCAGCGGGTCGAGCTGGGCGGCGAAGTGGCCGCGGATACGGTAGGCGCGGATCATCATCAGCGCGCGGATCGAATCGGTCACGGCCTGCGAGATGTCGGCCGGTGCAGCGGCCGGGCTGGCGGCCTTGATCTTCTTTTCGAGTTTCGGCTCCAGCAGGGCCCAGTTGCCATCGAACGCGGCAACCTGCTCGTCCGGCGCGGTCCTCGGCCAGCCTTCGCGCTTCCAGCTGGCGCCCTTGGCGTTCTGGGAGGCGGCGGCGCTGTCATCGCCCAGTTCGGCGAAGAAGCTGCGCCAGCTTTCCGGAACCGACGACGGATCCTTCGCATAGGCGGCCTGCATCTGCTCGATCCAGAGCGCCGAACCGCCATAAAGGAACGCGGTTTCCAGCATCGCTGCGTTACCGGCGCTGCGCGGACCGTTCACCGGGCTGCCATCGTCTGCCATTGAAAAATCATCCTTCCAGAGCTGCCGCCCCC
>JBGSKU010000208.1:0-3318 GCA_041741055.1 Hyphomonas sp. | reverse complement strand
CCGGGCGCTCGGCCGCCCACTTCACCAGCGGCGCCAGCATGTGCGGCGGATGCGGCTTCAGCGGCTGGCCGTTGGCGAGGTAGATCGTGCCGTCCGGGCGCCGGTCGATATTGACCTTGAGCGGCAGGTAGGGAACCTCGCGGAACGGGATTTGGGCAGTCTTGCTCATGGCGGTCTTCAATCTCCCCGCAGGGCGCCGGGCGGCGTCCATGCCTCGTGTTTTCTGTTGTGCTAGCTCGCGCAGTGCGCCGGAAAGGGCAAGCCCCTGCGGTAGTCGCAGGTCATGTGCTGCCCGCAGTCTGGATATGGATGACGGCGCCGCAATGCTTGCAATGGACGGCGTCGGGATCGTGCCGTGTGAGGCCGCAGGCCTCGCATTCCTGGTCCACCTTGTCGGACGGCGTGAACAGGGCGCCCAGCAGGCGCAGGAACAGGCTGAGGCCGAGCACCATGATGGCGATGGACAGGAGCCGGCCACCGGAGCCGACGAGCGTGACATCGCCATAGCCGGTGGTCGTCAGGCTGGAGATGGTGAAATAAAAGGCGTCGAGGAAGGTGTGAATGTCCGGGTTCGGGCGCACCTGGGTGACGTAGACGATCGACGACATGATAAACAGGAAGACGACCAGGTTGGTGACCCGGTCGACCACGCGTTCGTGACGGGTGACGAACCGCCAGAGCAAGCCGGCCCTGCGCACGAAGGTGAAGGCGCGGATGGCGCGCACGGCCCGCAGGACGCGCAGGAAGCTGAGATTGGCGGTGAACAGCGGCGCAAACATCGTGATCACGACGATGATATCGGCCCAGTTCGTCAGGCGTTTCCAGAACTTCTTCTTGTCACGGCGGATATAGAAACGCGCGGCGACGTCCAGCGCGATGATGACGCCAATGGCATAGTCGACCCCGAGGAGGCCCTCGCGCGTCTCGAACGGCGCCCAGAGGAAATAGCAGATTGTCAGGAAATCGAAGAGCAGCAGCGACCAGCGGAACACGAACGGCGCCCGGCCATGACCTTCGTAGAGCCAGAACAATTGGCGGTTGAGGCCTTTGCGGTCGTTCAAGCGTCAGCCCCCAGGGCAGCAATGGCCCGCGCGAGGTTTGCCCGGGCCGTCGCTTCCCAGTCTGCCGCGCAGATTTCGGTGAAGTAAAGCCGTTCGCGGGCGAGGAAGTTTTTCAGGATGGCACCACGCCCTGCGCGGAACGCCGCTTCAGGCAAGAAGGCGTATTCCTTTCGAATATCGTTCTCGTAGCGGTCATAGACATGAACCGGTGCGCCAAGGATCGACAAATCCAGATCGAGGAACAGCGCGGTATCGGCGGCGTCTTCGGGGCTCAATCCGTCCGGCACCTTATGGGCGGTGGTGGCGCGGACGATGGTGGCAGCCAAGGCAATATCTTCCGCTGGCAGATGGCCTTGCGCCTCACGCTCAAGCAGGACGGCGCTTTGCGCCTCATTGTCCTTGGCTCGCGGATCGTAGATCGCGTCGTGCCAGTAAAGCGCCCAGAGAACGGGCACAGGGCGATGGAAGTGCGTTTCCCAGCGGCGATAGTGGCACAGGAGGGCATCGATATGGTGCCAACTGTGATAGTGACGCTGCGGCTCGTCGTAGCGGGCCTTGAGTCCGTCTGCGAGCGCGGCAGGAATCAATTCACAGCCTCCAGCGTCTCATTGAAGCGGACCGGCTTGCCGCCACCTTTCCGGGTGATTTCGCCGTCGCGCATCACGAAGCCGCCGCGGATGACAGTGGCAACCGGCCAGCCGGTGGCTTCGAAGCCGTCAAAGGGCGTCCAGCCGCATTTCGATTTCGACCAATCGGCGGTGATGGTTTCCTTGCGTTTCAGGTCCACGATGGTGAAGTCTGCATGATAGCCTTCGGCGATGCGGCCCTTGTCGGCGAGGCCGAAAACGCGTTGCGGGCCGGCCGAGGTCAGCTCGACAAATCTCTGCAGGCTGAGCTTTCCGTCGTTCACATGGGTCAGCATGATCGGCACCAGGGTCTGCACGCCGGGCATGCCCGAGGGCGACGCGGGATAAGGCCGGGCTTTCTCTTCCTTCGTGTGGGGCGCATGGTCGGACCCCATGACGTCGACGATGCCGGCATTGACCGCGCGCCAGAGCGCTTCGCGGTGGCGCGCCTCGCGGATCGGCGGGTTCATCTGGGCATAGCCCTTCAGGCGTTCGTAGCACTCCGGCGCGGCAAGCGTGAGGTGTTGCGGCAGGCATTCGACCGAGGCGACATCCTTGGCGTCGCGCAGGATGTCGAGCTCCTCGGCGGTGGAGATGTGCAGCACGTGGATGCGCTTGCCGGCGGCGCGGGCGATTCGCAGGAGGAGGCGTTTGGTCGACATCACGGCGCTTTCGACATCGCGCACGTCGGGATGGCTGGTCCAGTCACCGGTGCGGGCGAGCGGGCGGCGCTCGGCGAGGCGATATTCGTCTTCGGAATGGAAAGCGGCGCGGCGCTTGATGGCCTTGATGACGGCGGCGACGCCTTCGTCATCCTGCACCAGCAGATCGCCGGTGGAGGCGCCCATGAAAACCTTCACGCCGCAGCAGCCGACCATGCGCTCCATCTCGGGCAGCAGATCTGTATTGGTGTGGGTGGCGCCGGCATAGAAGGCATGATCGACGTCCATGCGGCCCTTCGCGCGGTTCAGCTTGTCCTGCAGCAGGTCCGGCGTGATCGTCGAGGGATTGGTGTTGGGCATCTCGAACACGGCTGTGACCCCGCCCAGCGCCGCAGAGCGCGCCTCGGTTTCGAGGTCGGCCTTGTGTTCGAGGCCCGGCTCGCGGAAGTGGACCTGGCTGTCGACAACGCCCGGCAGGATGTGCAGGCCGGCCGCGCCGTAGATTTCGCCGGCTGCGGCTTGCGAGAGATCGCCGATGCGGGCGATGCGTTCGCCGATGATGCCGATATCGGTCTGGATCTGGCCGCCGGGTGTGACGACCGTGCCGCCGCGCAGGATGAGGTCATAGACTTGGGTCATGGCGCCCTTATGCCTCTGGTGCGGGCCCGTGTCATCGGGGCGGAGCGGCACAGGGCCGGGTTTCGGCTTGACCCCCGAGTGTGCGCCGCACAAAAGTGGCGCCGAACCAGACCCATAAGGCGCCTCCCATGTCCAAGACCCTCGCCCGTTCCCCTGCCCATCCGCTGCTGCGCCCGGTCCTGATCGGGCTGGCGGGCATCGCGGCGCTGACCGTGTCTTCCTATGTGTCGCTGCCAATGTATCCGGTGCCGGTGACGCTGCAGACGCTGGTTGTGGTGCTGCTGGGCGCCGTGGCCGGTCCGCGCGCGGGCGCGGCGATCGTGATGGCGT
>JBGSKU010000207.1:0-2221 GCA_041741055.1 Hyphomonas sp. | reverse complement strand
CTGCTGGGCGGGCGCGACGCACTGCTGGCCGAAGGCGTGCGCCGGGCCGAGGCCATCCTGTTTGCAGCCGGCGAACCTCTGTCTGCGGAGCAGGTGTCCGAGATCCTGCCGCAGGGAATCGAGGCCGGCGAAGTGCTGATGGCGCTGCGCGCGCTTTACGCCAAGCGCGGCGTGAACCTTGTCGAAGTCGGCGGCAAATGGCGGTTCCAGACAGCGCAGGACCTGTCCTACCTGTTCGTCGAAGAGCGTCAGGTACAGAAGAAACTCGGCCAGGCCGCGCTCGAAACGCTGGCGATCATTGCCTATGGCCAGCCGGTCACGCGCGCCGAAATTGAAGCGGTACGCGGTGTGGCAGTGGCCAAGTCGGTCATCGACACGTTGCTGGAGTCGGGCTGGGTGCGCGTGCGCGGGCGCCGCAAGACGCCGGGCCTGCCGATCACCTATGGAACGACCGACAAGTTCCTGGAACATTTCGGATTGGAAAGCCTCGACACACTGCCTGGCAAGGCCGACCTTGAAGCCGAAGGTCTGCTCACGGACGTTATCCCGTCGGGCTTCCAGATGCCGGACGAAGAGGCATTGTCGGAAGACGACACGCTGATCGACGATCTCGGCAGCCTCGAGGATGTCGAAGCCTTCGTCACCGATTTCATGGAAGAGGAAGCGGTTGTCGCGCCGGTTGAAGCCGAGCCGGAGTCTGTGGCTGAAGCCGGGCCCGAGACGGATGAAGACGACGACGCGGATGACGGCGCCGTCAGCGTCTTCGCTTATACCCGCCCGGCGCCGAAGCCGATGGAAGACCCCGAAGCCTTTGACCGCGACGCCGTGCAGGCCGCCGTCCGCAAGCTGCGCAACGAAACCCGTATGCCGCAGCAACCGATGCACACCTGGCGGGACGACGAGTAGGGGCTCTGCTTTCGCGGCTTGATTTGCTTCACCCCCGGGTGGCCAAAGGCCATCTGAAGACCGATCTCCTGACCGCCCACAGCTCGCAGATTCTCATGTGTCGTCATCCCGGGATTTGCGCAGCAAATGCCCGGGACCCAGACTTTCTTGTTCTTGCGCTGGGTCCCGGTCTTCGCCTGCGGCGAAACCGGGATGACGGCCAACGGGTCTTTTGCTGATTGAGAGTTCAGGAAATGGCGCTTCAGATGCGCTGTGTGTATCGAGGGTGAGGGAGTGGCGGGACTGAAGGGTCAAATCCCCGGCGGCGCAAACCGGAATCGTCTTGGCGAATCATAATCCGCATACAGCTCATCTTCGCGTGTGCCGCCGCCGATGTTGTGGATGTACATCGCTGCGCCGGTCAGCGGGTCGTAACCTGAGAATATTGTGATGTGGGGCAGGCGCCCGCCGAGGCGCATGGTCACGAGGTCGCCCGCCTGCCAGTCGTCGCGTGTACCGGGCGCCTCGCGTTCCAGGCCTTGACGTTCGAAATAGCGTTCGAGGTTCGGCACGCGGCGGTGGTCGATATTGCGGTCGGCGCGCGTCAGGCCCCAGGTTTTGGGATAGCTGGCGAAGTCCGCCTTCATGTCGTCATGCACCAGAACCTGCAGGTCCACGTCAAAGGCATCGCGATAGGCGCGGATCACGACGTCCGTGCACACGCCCACCTCGCGCAGCACGTCGCCGCCCGGATAGTCGAGGCGCACATAGGCCGGGTCATAGCTGACCGTGACGCCGATCTGCTTGCGTGCCGCCTTGATCAGCTTCCGCGGCCAGGCGTTCTCCGCCTCGACCAATGGCAGGGGCGGCAGAAGAGGCCAGGCGAGCGCGGAAGCGAAGAAGGCACGGCGTGTCCACATGCGCCGATGAAAGCGCGCGCTTGCGGCAGGATTTTGTCCGAAATCAGAACCCTCTGAACTCGGCGATCTCGTCCAGGGGCGCGCGCTCGGCATAAAGCCGGTTGGCTTTCTCGTTCGGGTCGGGCTTGCCGACGGCCATGCCGCACCAGACCATCTCGGTCGGGCCGAGGCCGAAATGGGCTTTCAGCGTCGGGCGCAGGATGCCCCAGCATTCCTGCATGCAGGTGCCCCAGCCGCGCTCTTCGGCGAGCAGGGCGAGGGTCTGCAGGTACATGCCGGTATGGCCCCACTGGCCGTGGCCCATGCGCTCGTCGATGACGATGAACACTGCCACGGGGGCGCCGAAGAAGCGGAAGTTGTTGGCAAACCAGCGCAACCGCCCGGCGCGGTCTTCGCGCGGGATGCCGAGGGCTTCG
>JBGSKU010000206.1:0-3006 GCA_041741055.1 Hyphomonas sp. | reverse complement strand
GATGAAACGGCCGGCGCCGCGAACGGTCCACAGCAGGAAAACGAGACCGCCAGAGGCCATGGTGATCAGCAGGATCGACCCGGTTGCGCCCGAAGCATGGGGCCGGGCCAGCGAGACGCTGGCGGCGGCAATCGACAGAAGCAGGCAGCCCCAGAAGGCCAGTTGCAGAAGGTCGACCTTCTGCCCCGGCTCGCGGGGTTCCGCCGACGTGCCGGTCTCTTCGGAGGCACCGAGGACCTGAGACAAATCAAGGGCTTCTGAGTCTTTTTTCATAGTCTACCGCCAATTCAGCCGGCCTGCCGCCGGAAGCGCGATTATCCCCGTCGCAGCGGCCACCACGCCAGGGACTTTCTTGGTTACCCTCTTCTCGCACGCCAAAGGTTAACGAATCCAAAAAAACCGTTAAGACCAACGTGTCCCCTCAACCTATCACAACAGGATTCGGTTCATCATGGTATTGCGGACCACGCTCGCCCTTGTGCTGTTCAGCGCCCTCGCCGCCTGTGGCACACCGGCTCATCGTGAGCCGGGCGGTCCGGCTTATTCGACCGAGGCTGTGGCCGCCGAATCGCAGCGCCTGAACGCCTGGTTCGAGCAGAAATTCGACGAGGATGTCGCCCGCGATCCGATGCGCCAGACCTTCCTGGGCATCAGGGACCGCTACGGCGAGTGGACCGACCCTTCGCCCGATTTCGAACGGGCTGAACTCGAAATCCAGCGGGCGAATGTCGCTGAAATGAAAGCGGATTTTGATTTCAACAAGCTTGATCATCAGGCCCAGCTGTCCTGGCGCCTGGCGGAATACCAGCTGGAGCGGGCGGAATCCGCCGCGGCCTTCGACGGGTATGAATACACTTTCAACCAGATGCACGGCGTGCAGTCGTCCATCCCGGCCTTCCTGATTAACCAGCACAAGGTGGCGACCCTGCCCGATGCCGAGGCCTATATCTCGCGCCTGCAAGGCGTCAGCGCCTATCTCGGCCAGCACGTGGCCAACGCGCGCGCTTCGGCCGCCCGGGGCATCCAGCCGCCTTCGTTCGTGTACGACTATGTGCTGTCGGACGCGCGCGGCGTGATCACGGGCTATCCCTTTTCCGGCAAGGACGATGGCACCGATGATAGCCCGCTGATGGAAGACTTCCGGGCCAAGACGGCGGCGCTGGCTGCCAACACCACGATCACGGAGGAGCAGGCCGCCGATCTCAATGCGCGCGCTGCCGAATCCCTCCTCACGTCAGTGGGCCCGGCCTATGAGGCCGCGATTGCCGAACTCGTGACCCAGCAGCTGAACGCAACCGCCGATGACGGCATCTGGAAGCTGCCGGACGGCAAAGCCTATTACGACATGCGCCTCGCGCAGATGACGACCACGGACATGACCGCAGACGAGATCCACCAGCTGGGCCTCGACGAGGTGGCCCGCATCCACGCAGAGATGAAGGCGATCATGGCGCAGGTGGGCTTTGAAGGCAGCCTGCAGGACTTCTTCGCCTTCATGCGCACCGATCCGCGCTTCTACAAACCGAACACGCCGGACGGCAAAGCTGAATATCTCGCCGAGGCCGAGGCCGCCATCGCGAAGATGAAGGGCGACCTGCCGAAACTGTTCAACACATTCCCGAAGGCAGACATGGAAGTGAAGGCGGTGGAGCCGTTCCGCGAGAAGTCAGCCGGCAAGGCCTTCTACTCGCGTCCGGCCCCGGATGGCAGCCGTCCGGGGATCTATTACGCCAACCTCTACAACATGGCCGACATGCCGACTTACCAGCTGGAAGCGCTGGCCTTCCATGAAGGCATTCCCGGCCATCACATGCAGATCGCGATTGCACAGGAACTGGAAGGCATTCCGAGCTTCCGGAAGTATGGCGGCTATACGGCCTTTTCCGAAGGCTGGGGACTTTATTCGGAGCTCGCACCGAAGGAGATGGGCTATTACGCTGATCCGTACTCGGACTTTGGCCGTCTCGCGATGGAAATCTGGCGTGCGGCCCGCCTGGTCGTCGACACCGGCATCCATTCAAAGAAATGGACACGGGAACAAGCCGTCAGATACCTGATGGACAACACGCCCAACCCCCCGGGCGACTGCCAGAAGGCAATTGATCGTTACATCGTGATGCCGGGTCAGGCGACCGCGTACAAGATCGGTATGCTGAAGATTGTCGAGCTGCGCGAACGGGCCCGCGCCGAACTGGGTGACGCGTTCGACATTCGCGAATTCCATGACATCGTGCTAAAGGACGGCGCTGTACCTCTCGCAGTGCTGGAAGAAACGGTGGACGCATGGCTCGCTTCAAAGAAAACCTGACACAACCGAAACGCACCGCGAAGGCCGCGCTGCTCGCTCTGGCTTTTCCGCTCGCTGCAGTGGCGGGGTGCAACTCGCTGGCCGCGACTGTATTGAAACCGCAGATCGAGGCGGCGGCGCTGAGCGTGCCGGCTGGCGATTACACACTCGATACCAAGCACGCCTCGATCCTCTTCAAGATCAACCATCTGGGCTATTCGACCTATGTCGGACGGTTCGACCGGTTCGACGCAAGCCTCACCGGCGATCCGGCCCATCCCGAAGCCGCCACGGTCACGGCCGTTGTCGATATGTCTTCGCTGGACATCGCCAATCCGGAATTTGCTGAAGAACTCATGGGGCCGGACTGGTTCGATGCCGGCGCCTATCCGCTGGCGACGTTCAAGACCTACGGGCTGAAAGTCGTGGGCGAAAACGAAGCCGACATCAGCGGCGACCTGACGCTAAAGGGCAAGACGCAGGCAGTCATCATCAAGGCCCGCCTGAACGGCAGCGCCTATGACCGGCTGCGCGGCGCAGACGTGGTCGGCTTTTCGGCGACCTTGCCGATCAAACGGTCCGATTTCGGGATCGACAGGTTCACCGGGCTCATCACCGATGACGTGGTCATCGAGATCGAAGCGGAATTTATCAAGACGAAGCCGGCCGGGTAGGTCCGCCGAGTGCCGGGCCCCGGCGCGTGATGCGCAAGGCAACGC
>JBGSKU010000205.1:0-8932 GCA_041741055.1 Hyphomonas sp. | reverse complement strand
GTCGATGGCGACGGTTCGAAGTGCGCCCCAAGGGCAGCGAATCCGCGCGCTATCGGATCGAACCGGACTGGACGCGCGGCTATATCGCCCGGGTCAGCACAAGCGACCCGGCCGTGCGCGGCCCCGGCTTCGGAAAGTTCGCCCAACGTGGTCTGGCCGATGGTTTCGCCGCCGGGGCCGCGCACGGCCGGGTCGCTTGTGCTGACCCGGGCGATATAGCCGCGCGTCCAGTCCGGTTCGATCCGATAGCGCGCGGATTCGCTGCCCTTGGGGCGCACTTCGAACGTCGCCACATCGGAGCCCGCGCCGGTAACCGGGATGACATCATAGCCGGTGAACACGCCTTCAACGGCGCTTACCGTGAACGGCGTTGCCTTGTTGAGGTCGCCGACCCCATTGGGGCCGATTGCCAGCAGTGCGGCCTGGCGCACTTCGCCTTTCACGCGTGCGACATCGCGCAGGAAGTCTTTCACCGGCTCACTGCCCGCGACCGACAGGTCGCTCCGGAACCCGCGCACGATTCCGTCCGGCGAGACCAGCAGGTAGCTCGGCGTCCAGCTGATCTTCAGCTTGTCGCGCACGCTGCCATCGAGATCGAGCGCGGTGGGCACGCGGTAGCCGGCCGACTCGAAATAGGCGTCGAGCGAACCATACTTGCCCCACATCTCTGAAGGCGTTGCGCGGGCGGCGCTGGCCGGCACGTGGATGGACATGAAATCGAGGTCCGGATCCTGGGCGATCGCGCGCTCAAGCGCGGCCACATAGGGAGCGTCGGCGATACAGTCGCTGCACCAGACACCCCAGATGTCGATCACGGTCCATTGGGTAATGGCGGCGGAATCGAAGACGCTGCCATTGGCGCGCGGCGCCTTGAACTCGGGGAGCTTCTGGCCGAGCAGGGCATAATTGAACGGGCGGCCTTCGGCATCGCGGTAGATTCCGTCGCCCTTGGCGTCCGTTGCACCTTCCGGGGCCGGTGCGTTTTCGGTCAGGAATGCGGTCGCCTCGACGACCAGCGCGGCGTTCTCGACCGGCGCTTCCTCGGGCTGGCCGGCCTGCGGCGCGCCGCAAGCGGCCAGAATGGCCAGGGCCGACAGTCCGGAAGAAATGCGTATGATCATGGGAACGGCTCCTGTTGCTGCCGTCTCATGACACGTTCTGGTGGCGCGAAGAAGGGAGCGTGCCTTCAACCACCCATAAGAAAAGGGCGACCCTCGGGCCGCCCTTTCCGGTCTTGTCAGTGCTGTAAAGCGATCAGCTATAGATTTCGAACAGGCCGGCTGCGCCCTGGCCGCCGCCGATGCACATGGTGACGACGCCCCATTTTGCCTTGCGGCGTGCGCCTTCCATGAGGATCGAGCCGGTGCAGCGGGCGCCGGTCATGCCGAACGGGTGGCCGATCGAGATCGAGCCGCCGTTGACGTTGTACTTCGCCGGGTCGATGCCAAGGCGGTCGCGCGAGTAGAGGCACTGCGAGGCGAAAGCTTCGTTCAGTTCCCAGAGATCGATATCGTCAACCTTGAGGCCATGACGCTCGAGAAGGCGCGGCACGGCGAAGACCGGGCCGATGCCCATTTCGTCCGGATCGCAGCCAGCGACGTTGAAACCGACGAAACGGCCGAGCGGCTTGAGGCCGCGTTTCGCAGCTTCCTTCGCTTCCATCACGACAACGGCAGCGGCGCCATCCGACAGCTGCGAGGCGTTGCCGGCCGTGACGTATTTGCCTTCCTTCACAACCATGCCGCCAGAGAAAACCGGCTTCAGGCCGGCGAGCGATTCCGCAGTGGTGCCGGGGCGATTGCAATCGTCACGGTCGACCAGGACTTCCTGGAAAGTTTCTTCCTTGGTGTCCTTGTTGACGAGCTTCATCTTCGTTTTCAGCGGAACGATTTCCTGGGCCATGTAGCCCTTCTCCTGGAAGGCGGCCGTACGCGCCTGGCTTTCCGCCGAGTACTCGTCCTGGTATTCGCGGCTGACCTTGTAGCGTTCGGCGACGATCTCGGCGGTTTCGATCATCGACATCCAGACCGCCGGCCATTTCTTGAACAGGCCTTCTTCGACGATGCGGTGGCGATTCGTCTGACCGGAATGGGCGACAAGCGACAGGCTTTCAACGCCGCCGCCGACAGCGACCGGCGCGCCTTCATGGATGACCGTGTGGGCTGCGTTCGCGATGGCCTGAAGGCCCGAGGAGCAGAAACGGTTGATCGTGGCGCCTGCGGTCGACGAGGGGCAACCTGCGGCGAGCGCGATGTTGCGCGCGACGTTCATGCCGGTTGCGCCTTCCGGCTGGGCCGAGCCGAAGAACACGTCTTCGACGGCAGCGGCTTCGACGCCGGCGCGCTCAAGCGCGGAGCTCATCACGTGACCGCCCATAACGATGGGGTGGGTGTCGTTCAGACCCCCACGGTGGGTCTTGGTCATGCCCGTACGGGCATAGGATACGATTACGGCTTCACGCATGGCTTCCTCCGGAAGGGTTGGGGTCTATGTGCGGCGCACCCTAACGAGCGTGCCCCGCCAGCGCCAGACTTCCCTTAACGTCAACGGCGCCTTTCCCATGAAAAAACCCGCCCGGGGATGACCGGGCGGGTTCAATTTCACGCGTCAGCGGCCGATCAGGCCGTGATCTTGGCCTTCGGCGCAGCGGCTTTCACCGAGTCATCGACATAGGCTTCGAACTTCTTGAAGTTCTCGACGAACATGTCGGCGAGTTTCGCAGCCTGCGCGTCGTAGGCGGCGCCGTCAGCCCAGGTCGAGCGGGGGTCGAGGATCCGGGAGTCGACGCCAGCCACAGCGGTCGGCACCATGAAGCCGAACGTGTCGTCCTTGCGGAACTGGACCGAATTCAGCGAGCCATCGAGGGCTGCGTTGAGCAGGGCGCGCGTTGCCTTGATCGGCATGCGATTGCCCTGGCCGTACGGGCCACCGGTCCAGCCGGTGGAGACCAGCCAGCAATCGACATCATACTTGGCGATCAGGCGGCGCAGGAGGTTGCCATACTCGGAGGGGTGGCGCGGCATGAACGGGCCGCCGAAGCAGGTGGAGAAGGTAGCCGAAGGTTCGGTCACGCCTTTTTCCGTACCCGCGACGCGCGCCGTGTAGCCCGACAGGAAGTGGTACATGGCCTGCGCGGGCGTGAGCTTCGCGATGGGCGGCATGATGCCATAGGCGTCAGCCGTCAGCATGATGAGGTTTTTCGGCTGGCCGCAGCGGCCGGTCAGCGAGGCATTCGGGATGGCTTCGATCGGATAGGCGCCGCGCGAGTTTTCTGCCAGCGCTGCAGAGTCGAGGTCGAGTTCACGCGTGGTGGGATCCATCACGACGTTTTCGAGCACCGTGCCCCATTGTTTCGTGGTGGCGTAGATTTCAGGCTCGGCTTCAGCCGACAGCTTGATCATCTTGGCGTAGCAGCCGCCTTCGAAGTTGAAGAGGCCGTTCTCGGACCAGCCGTGCTCGTCGTCGCCGATCAGCGTGCGCGACGCATCGGCCGACAGCGTCGTCTTTCCGGTGCCGGACAGGCCGAAGAAGATGGCCGCATCGTCCTTGTCGCTGGTGTTGACCGAGCAGTGCATGGGCATGACACCCTGCGACGGCAGCAGGTAATTCAGGATGGTGAAGACCGATTTCTTCGTTTCACCGGCATAGGACGTGCCGCCGATCAGGACGAGGCGCTTGGTGAAGTTGACAGCGATCACGGTTTCCGAGCGCGTGCCGTGCTTGACCGGATCCGCGCGGAAGCTCGGGCAGTTGATGATGGTGAATTCGGTCTTGAAGTTTGCCAGTTCGTCCGTCGTCGGAAGACGTAGGAGGTGGCGGATGAACAGCGAGTGCCAGGCAAATTCGGTGACCACGGTCACGGGCAGGCGGTAGTCGAGGTCTGCGCCGCCGAACAGGTCCTGTGAATACATGTCCTGCTTGGCGATATGGGATTTGAAATCCGCCCACAGAGCATCAAAATTGGCGGGGGTCATCGGGGCATTGTTGTCCCACCAGACGGTGTCTTCGGTCAGTGCATCGCGCACCGTGAACTTGTCTTTCGCCGAGCGGCCCGTGTGTTGTCCGGTCTCGACCACAAGCGCGCCGCCTTTGGCAACGCGTGCTTCGCCGGCGGCAACAGCCGTTTCGTAAAGCCGTGCTTCGTTCCAGTTCTTGCGGATCGATTTCGGGCTGACGCCCAGCTCGGCAAGGATTGCTACGGTCTCGCTCATGTCACCCTCGGTTCTTGCGATTCTGATTGGCCGCCCCGGCCTCGTCACCATGCGCCCATTAGCGCTTCAGGGGTCAATTTTGCAACATCCGTGCCGCCCTTCGTGGCGCTGTTTCGCCTTAAACTTGTGCGACGAAATCTGCAGAATTGTGATGTCCAGCGGTGTCAAAAAAGCGGAATGTTCATTGTGCAGTGCACTCTGTGCCGAGAGCGGACAGGTAGCATTTTACAGGTGTCGTGAGATCCGCCGGAAGTGCGCGCAGGTCGAACCAGCCCCATCCGCCATGCTTCTCCGGCTCCACGTTGCGGGGCTCGCCGGATTTGATCCTGGCTTCGTAAACGGGCGCGATCCAGTGGCGTCCGTCACCGGCATCGATTGTCTCCGCGATGCAGGCGAGGTGCAGGATCTCGATTTCAATTCCCAGCTCCTCGGCAATCTCGCGCCGTGCCGTATCAGTGGCGCGTTCGCCAAAATCGATCTTGCCGCCGGGCAGCCCCCAGGCGCCGGCTTCAGGTTCACGCAGGCGCTGGATCAGGAGCAATCGGCCCATGCCATCGCGGATGGCGGCGCCGCATCCGGCTTCGGGCTTCTGCATTACCTGTCTCCTGCGATCCAGCGCGCAACGTCGACATAGTCGAAGGCCAGCGAGATCATCAGCACACAAATCGCTGCCACGATCCACTTGCCGGCCCATGTCTCCTTGACGCGCCAATGGCGCCGCCGCGCCAGAAGGTAGGCGAGGAGCGGCGTCCAGAAGACGACATGACCGAGGCCGAGCAGACGCGAATAGCCGAACTGACTGTACAGGCCGAGCACAGCGGCGGCGCCGAGCACGAACCCGAGCAAGGTCCAGCGTGCCTCGACCCGGACGAGGCTGAACGGGATCGATAAGGCGAGGATCCCGACCAAAACGTTGAGCCAGATCTGGATCCATTGCGGCTGGCTTGCCACGTCGGCGGAGAATGCGGAATAGATGTCGGCCATCGGTCAAGCGCTTCCGAAATGCGCAAGCGCGGCGCGCGCGATGGGTTCGCCCCATTCCTGCACGAAATGCCCGGCCTCAGGCAGCACCATCGGCTCCGGGCATCCCTTGATGTTGGCGCGTAGCGCCGCCATCACGGGTGGTCCGAGTACCGGGTCTGCTGCGCCGACCGCCATGAAGCTGGGGCCGTTCCATTCGGACGCCCACCAGGCCGCGGCGCGCTTCGAAATGTCCACGCCCTCCATGTCGGGCGCGACCATCACCAGCTGAGGAAACCGGCGTACACCTGCCTTGAAGGTAATGTCCGGGAAGGGCGCGCCGTAGGCGGCGGCCTCTGCGTCTGTCAGAATCGGCGTGCCGCGTTTCATCAGGGCAGCGACGTCCATGTCGGGTTGGCTACCTGCAAAGGCCTTCCAGTTGTCGAAGCCTTCGCTGGGCGACTGGCCAACGGCAAGGGTCGTGTTCATCACGACCAGGCGTTCGAAGCGGTCCGGCATTTCCATCGGCAAGGTGAGGCCCAGCAGTCCGCCCCAGTCCTGCACCACCAGCGTGATGTGGTTCAGATCCAGATGCCGGATCAGCGCGATCATCATGTTGCGATGAAATTCGAACGTATACGCACTATCTGCGACTGGTTTGTCCGAACGCCCGAACCCCAGCCAGTCCGGCGCCACCACGCGCGCGCCCGATTGCAGGAAAACGGGGATCATCTTGCGATAGAGATAGCTCCACGAGGGCTGGCCGTGCAGGCACAGGAATGTATGCGGCGCGTCGCGCGGGCCTTCATCGACATAGTGCACCCGCAGGCCCGCATAGCCGGGCAGGGTGTCAACATAGCGCGGCGCGTAGTCGAAGCCCGGAAGACCCTTGAAGCGTTCGTCGGGCGTGCGTTTGGCTTCCAGCGGCATCGTGGGCTTCCTTGTATTCGGATCTGGCACATCATGCGCGCTGCCGGGCTGGCTGCCAACACTGAAGGAAGGGGCGACCAGATCGCAATCACAGGCGCGGAATGGCCGGCGCACTGCTGAGCGCAAAGCCAAAAAAAGCCGCCAGGTTGCCCTGGCGGCCCGAGGAGAGGCTTGGAGAGATCGAGATTACTTCTTCGCAGCCGTGTTGCATTCGGCCAGCTGTTCGGCCGTAAGTTCCGACTTCGTGTTGCGCAGAGCGGTCAGCTCGCCAACTTCTTTCGCGATCTTTTTGCAGATGCGAACGGTCGGGGCCTTGCGGTCGAGTTCAGCGGAGCAGGTCGTGCCTTCGCAGGACCAGACGACGCTTTCGGCGACGACGCGCTTTTCGGAAACCGGGTTCACGGTTTCGAACGTGTAGGAATTGCTGGCGAAAGCGGGAGCGGCGATGGCCACAAAAGCGGCGGCGGTGAGAGCAGAACGGAGCATGGGAGGGTGCCTTGTCGTTCGGGGTTGATGATGCATTCGGTGGTCAGGCTGGGTGCCTTACGTATTGACTACCGAACGCTGAACAATTCGTCAAGGATTCAGAACCCTGAATTCATGATTATTGGAGAACGGTTCGTACCATTCGCGCCGTGCGACCGCCGCTTGCCCCGGCGGCACAAATTGCCGCGAACACTGGCAGGCGTATGGTGACCCGAAACAGGGGTACAACCGGGAGACACGCCATGGACTTCAACATTCCTCAGGATATCGCCGACTATCTGGTCGTGCTGGACAAGTTCATCGAAGATGAGATCAAGCCCCTGCAGGCGCAGGACGATAACGAGCGCTTCTTCGACCACCGCCGCGAATGGGCCCGCACCGATTTCGACAATGAAGGCCTGCCGCGCCCGGAATGGGAGGCGCTGCTGCGCGAAGCCAAGAAGCGCGCCGACAAGGCCGGCCACCTGCGCTACGCTTTGCCGAAGGAATTCGGTGGCCAGGATGGCACCAACCTCGGCATGGCGATCATCCGCGAGCATTTCGCCAAGCAGGGCCTCGGCCTGCACAACGACCTCCAGAACGAACACTCGATCGTCGGCAACTTCCCGCAGATCCTGATGCTGCGCGACTTTGCCCGCCCCGACCAGAAACACCTCGCGACCGCCCGCTGGAAGGCAAGTTCATCGCCTGCTTCGGCCTCACTGAGCCGCATCACGGCTCAGACGCCACCCATATGGAAACCCGCGCTGTGCGCCACAAGAAAGACGGCAAGGATGGCTGGCTGATCAATGGCGAGAAGATGTGGATCACCGGCATGCACGTCGCCACCCACATCATGCTGTTCTGCCGCACGAGCGGCAATGATGGCGACGCGAAAGGCATCACCTGCCTGATCATCCCGGCGCGTGATCCCGGCGTGATCATTGAAGAATACATGTGGACCTTCAACATGCCGACGGACCACCCGCGCCTCACCATCAAGGATGTCTGGGTGCCGGAAGATGCCGTGTTCGGCCCACCGGAAGGCGGTCTCGCGCTCGCCCAGCACTTCGTGCACGAGAACCGTATCCGCCAGGCGGCCTCGTCCTGCGGCGCGGCGATCTACTGCATCAATGAAAGCGTGAAGTACGCCAAGGAGCGCAAGCCCTTCGGCAAGCCGCTGGCTACCAACCAGGCGATCCAGTTCCCGCTGGTGGAGCTCGCCACGCAGGCCGAAATGCTCCGCCTTCTGATCTTCAAGACGGCATGGGAAATGGACCAGATGTCGAAGCCGGAAGTGGCGATCCGCCTCTCCGACAAGGTCTCGATGTGTAACTACTATGCCAACCGCCTCGTCTGCGAAGCGGCCGACCGCGCAATGCAGGTGCATGGCGGCATCGGCTACTCCCGCCACAAGCCGTTCGAGCACATCTACCGCCACCACCGCCGCTACCGGATCACCGAAGGCTCCGAGGAAATCCAGATCCGGAAAGTCGCCGGCCACCTCTTCGGCTTCATGGGCCCCGGCAAGCACGGCCAGCCCAAAGGCGAAACCGGCAAGGACGGCAAGAGCGCCGAGCCGACGGATTTTGCGGTGCGGTAAGCGTAGTTGGAGCAGGGCATTTGCATCCGCCAATTGAGCCGTAACAGCGCACAACACCCGTTGGTCGTCATCCCGGGATTTGTGCAGCAAATGCCCGGGACCCAGACTTGATTTGATTGCGCTGGGTCCCGGTCTTCGCCTTTGGCGAAACCGGGATGACGACAAACTATCGGCGCGTGTACGGAAGGTTCGGGCGATGGGCCCTCGGACAGGCTTCGCCCGTCGAGGGTGACGCACTTTCCATAGCCGCTGCACTCGGGGGCAGGTCTAAAGCTTCGAAAACTCCGCCGTGAAGTGCCGCATCATCGGCGGTTCCTTCACGATGCGCATCCCGCGCAGCGTGTTTTTGGACGCCGCCACTTCCTCCAGCACTTCGACCACATAGTCCGCATGGCTCTGCGTGTAGACGCGGCGGGGCATGGCGAGGCGGACGAGGTCCATCGCGCCGGGCGCTTCGCTGCCGTCGGGCCTCCGGCCGAACATCACGGTGCCGATCTCGCAGGCGCGGATGCCGCCCGCCTCGTACATCGCGCAGGTCAGCGCCTGACCCGGATATTGCAGCGGCGGAATGTGCGGCAGGAAGGCGCGTGCGTCGATGAACACGGCATGCCCGCCCGCAGGCTTGACCACCGGAATGCCCATCGCGTCGAGGCGTTCGGCAATGTAGGAATTGCTCCGTACACGGTAGCGGAGGTAATCCTCGTCGATGATTTCCTTCAGCCCTTGCGCGATGGCATCGAGATCGCGGCCCGCAAGCCCGCCA